>WFYP01000153.1 GCA_015490055.1 Nitratifractor sp. | reverse complement strand
CTATTTTACTTACAGGTATAATTTCTATATTAGTTAGTACCTCTTTTGGAATATCTTCTAAATCAAGCTCATAATTTTTTTGAGGAATTAAAGCTTTTTTTACACCAGATTTATAAGCTGCAATTAACTTCTCTTTTAAGCCACCTATTGGAAGTACTTTACCAGTTAAAGTTAGCTCTCCAGTCATTGCAACTGTGTTATCTATTTTTTTATTACTATAAATAGAAGCGATAGCTGTAGCCATTGTAATACCTGCACTTGGACCATCTTTTGGCGTAGCACCTTCTGGTACATGTATATGCAAATCGTAGCGTTTATATATTTCGCTTGCATCTGGTGTAGTGCCTTTCTCTTTTTCGGTACTTGTTTTTGGAATATCTTCAGCTCTAATATCCAACTTATGATTATCTATTAAAATTTTCACAACACTATGTGCAATTCTTGCAGACTCTTTCATAACATCACCAAGGCTACCAGTAAGCTGGATTGCACCTTTACCTTTTAATTTAATAACTTCTATTGTTAATACATCCCCACCAACACTTGTCCACGCTAAACCATTTACAATACCAACTTCTGGTTCAGTTGCTATTGGAGAGTATTCAAATACCTTTTTACCCGCAAATTTTGGTAAATTTCTATATGTTATTTTAATCTCTTTTAGCTCAGGATTTTCTAAAATCTCTTTAGCTCCTTTTCTTGCTATCATCGCTATTTTTCGTCTTAAGTTTCTAACACCTGGCTCTCGTGTGTATTCATCTATTAAAATTTTTAATGCTCTTTTTGTAATAGATATTTCATCTCTTCTTAAAGCATGTTTTTTAAGCTCTTGTGGCAACAAATATCTTCTTGCAATCTCTAATTTTTCATCTGGTGTATAACTACTTACAATAATTATCTCCATTCTATCTCTTAGAGGAGCTGGAATATTGCCTATATTGTTTGCTGTTGCTATAAAGATTACTTTAGATAAATCTATTTCAAAATTTAGATAGTAATCTCTATAGTTAGAGTTTTGCTCTGGGTCAAGAATCTCTAACAGTGCAGAAGTTGGGTCGCCCCTTTGTGAGCGCCCTACTTTGTCTATTTCATCAAGCACAACTACAGGGTCCATAGATTTTGCCTCTATTAAACCTTGTACAATTCTACCAGGCATTGCACCTACATATGTTCTTCTATGTCCTCTAAGCTCATTTACATCTTCTAATCCACCAAGTGCAATACGAACTAAAGAACGCTCTAGTGCGTTAGATATAGAGTTTGCTAAAGATGTTTTACCAACACCTGGAGGTCCTGCAAAACATAAAATAACACCATCATTTGCTTCTTTTATTCGCCCTCTTAACTCTGCTAACTCTTTAACTGAGAAGAACTCTACTATTCTCTCTTTTGGTTTCTCTAAAGAGTAGTGGTCTTTATCTAACTCATCTGCCACTTTTTTAATATTTAAGCTCTTTTTAGAGTATTTACCAAAAGGGACTTCGAAAACAAAATCTAAATAGTTTTGTAAAACTGTAGCATCTGCACTATCTGGATGAACTTTTGCATATCTATCTATCTGTTTAGAAATCTCTTTATATGCATCTTCTGTTAAACTGTTTTTTATTTTCTCTAGTTGCTCTTTATACTCAGCTATCTCTTCATCTCTTTGAGCATCGGCACCTAACTCTCGTTGTATCTCTTTTAACTGCTCTTTTAAAAAGTACTCTTTATTGGTTTTTTCAATATTTGTATGTACTCTATTTGTAATATCTTTTTGAATTTTTAAAGCCTCTATTTGAGAAGCTACAATATCGATAATGCTTAGTAGTCTATCCTCTATATCTTTTTTAATATATAGTTCATGTGCCTTATCTTTATTTAAATTTAACATAGAAGATATTAAATCTGCTATTCTATTTGGCTCATTTGACTCTTCTATAGTTTTAACTAAATCTGTAGGAATATTACTACTTAATTGAGATAGCTGATGAATTTTCTCTCTTAGCAGTCCAATTAAGGCATCTACCCTAATAGATTGTTCATTGATACTTTTCTCAACATCTATAATTGCTGTTAAAACACCATTATCTATATTTTCATCACCAATAATTTTTGCTTTTGCTAAACCTTGGAAAAGTACTTTAACTCTACCATCGTTTAAATCTACTTTTCTCATTATAGAGCCAACAACACCTACTTTATAAATACTATCAAAATCTCTTTTCTCTTCTTCGTTAGGTTTAGTCGTTGTAACAAATAGTAAAGAGTTATCTTCCATAGCTTTCTCTACCGCTTTTATGTCGCTCTCTATATTTAGAAAAATCGGGCTAATCATAAATGGGTAGAAAAATAGTTCATCATCCACCAATATTGGTAGTTTAGTTGGAAAGTTATCATAATCTTTTAATTGCATATATTTTATTATCCTTAAAATAATTTAAACAGTAATATAGTAAAGATTTACTTTAAAGTCAAGTAATAAGTAAGAAATTGTACAAATTATACTAATATTTATTAATATTTGAAACAAATAACCTATT
>WFYP01000152.1 GCA_015490055.1 Nitratifractor sp. | reverse complement strand
CTATATACAACATTTAATAGCACAAGAGGGTGCTTAATGTGAATAGTTTTTAATAAAAGCTAGCCAAAGCTAACTTGCGTTAAAAAGTATTTAAAGTCAAGTGCCCTCTTGTGCTACCTATAGGGCAAAACAAAAAAAGCAACACCTATAAAAGAAAAATTATCACTCTTAGCTTCGGCTAGGAGAGAAAATTTGTTCTTTCATATCTGTCACTTTTTTGATTTGTTAAATATTGTATATAGTGTGTAACTTCAGTTATTAATAAAAAATAGATAATCTACTACTTTAGCTTTTTTGATACCGATATAAACTCATCATCCTCAACACAATAAGCCGTCAATTTACCAAAGCCCTCTTGATTATAACAGTATCCGGTATCTACATTTATGCAGTTACTCTTGCTTTTTGGATTTTGCATAGGTGTATGCCCGTAAATATTTAAAATACCGCAATCTTTGCAAGTTAAATCTCTTGTTCTAAGAGCAGTTTCTCTAAACTTATTAAGAGCTTTTTTATTATCTCGTAAATGCCAAACTTGGGTTATGTTACTGTGCGATACGACAACCGGCAATCTGCTTTTGTGTTTGGCATTTAGCTCTAAATAGATTGGCAGATTTTGCATCCACTCTAAGTCGCTTTTTACTCTTTGTAAAATTGCCGGGTTATCTTTTGTATCTTCGGTAAAGTCGTAACTGCCTAGCGTTTCTATTACGCCGTTTAAAAAGAGCCACATCTCCCATTTGTTTATTAAATCTCGCCACTTCATACCGTTAAAGAAGTCTTTAAAAAACTTTATAAAAGTATCTTCGTGATTTCCTAAAACGCAGGCATAGTTATTATCTCTAACAAATTTAATAACATCAGCACCCTTTGCCCCTCTATCGATTAAATCGCCGGCAAATACTATATTTGCATCTTTTGGCAATTTATTAAGCAATGCTAAGAGAGTATCGAACATTCCGTGAACATCGCCGATTACATAGGTTTTAGGCATTATTGCTCTCTCCTTGAAATTTATCTAAAAGCAAATTAACCGTCTGAGACAAATTTAACCCCAACTCTTTAGCTTGGGCTGATAGCCTTTGATGCACTTGCTTTTCTAAAGTTACTTGTGTTCTTTTATGGCGATTTCTTGATTTTCCAACACGCATTGCAACTCTTAGCTTTTTTAACTGGCTTTGCTGTAGGTATTTATATATCCAACTATTAAGTTTTTCAAAATATTTTTCATCTATTGGCAGAGTATCATCAAAAGGCTGCAAAGCATTAAAAGCCTCTTCTTTATTGCTAGAGCCTTCCCAAAACGAGGGGCTTTTAGTAAAACTTCGGAGTAAGTAATTTAAAGCAATAGTATATTCCTCTTCGTCTCTTATTCGCCACTTGTTTGCTCTTTGCAAAATCTCCCTTTAGTTTTTAAGTGTTACATTGTAACATATATAAGCTGAAAATTAATTTTATTTGTCAAATTGACAAACTATAATAGTTTTGCTATAATTGTAATAGTAAAGGAAGCAGAATGAAAATAGTTAAAAAGAAAGCGCAAAACAGCGAATTTGAAGCACTCTTAAAGCTTAAAGGCATAAGTAAAAAAGAGTTCTCAAGCTACTCTGGCATTGCTTATAATACGGCTGCGGGATGGAAGAAAAAAGGCGAAGTTCCTATATATGCACTTACAATTTTAAAACAGATGCCATCAAACAAAAAAACAGTTACCGCCCAAGAGTTAATAGATGCCGATATGCCAAGAGCCGTGCTTTGGAATAACCAAAGCGATAAAAAGGTGCCTGTAGATATTTTTATTGTTGCTACCTTACAAAAAGCATATAACGATTTTGTTATAGACAAACTGGCTGAATACTTTGGCAAAGAGAGCGTTTTATCGGCTCTTTTACTCCATAAAGAGAGGGTATCAAACACTCTAGCTATGCAAGTAGCCAAACATCTGCAAGAGCTTCCAAAAGCATCATGATAAACAAGCAGACAAAAGAGCTTTTAGAGGCTTTTTCTAAAATAGAACTTTTTAAAGAACACAAAGCTATACTAATTGGCGGAACTGCACTGGCATTTCATTTAGGACACAGAGTAAGTTTTGATTTGGATATCTGCTTTCCGTTTGCCGATACTCTGCCAAAGCTAGACTTTTTAGAGCAGTTTGACGAAGTAATACCTATAAAATTTGACCAAGCCATTATAGACACCGCTATCAATGAGGGCGGAGACATAGACGAAGTAGTTAAGCGTTTTATTATAAATGGCGTTAAGGTGGATTTTACTGTAAACCCATCAAGCAATATTTACGAAAGTGAAATTTTGCAAAACGATAATGCCTTAACTTTTGGAACCTTACGCATAGCCTCTATTGATGCAATTTTTAAGCTTAAGTCTCTGCTTTTGCTTAACCGAAATAAAATCCGCGACCTTTACGATATTGTCTATATGCTAAAGCATTGCGGATACAGCAGTAAAGATATAATTAATACAATCACAAACTACCGATTTACCTACCTGCCAAAGCATATTATAGCTCTAGTCGAAGCAAAAAAAGAAGTTCCCTTCGATACAGAAGGCATCGAACAGCCAAAAATGAATTTAAAAGAATACGAAGAGTTAAAAGCGTATCTACTAAAAGAAATTTCTAAAAAATAGATTTTAATAGCAATAAATTAATTTTGTTACAATTTTACTTCAGCAGTGGATAGAGTAATGATGTGGGGCATTAAATCAACTCATGATGATTAAATCTGCAAGCTTCGTTTTCTCTTTATAAAACCCTCTCCAACTTTTAAGTATTACATTAAAACTTATTCTAATTGAAAATTCAACTACTACCTGAAGAATTTTTTAAACTGTTCAAATCTGCACAATTATGCACTATTAGAAATATCTGCATTTCGCACGAATAATATTAACTATCTTTTTATATTGAGAGCAATACATTTAATTGACTTTATTGTATATTTTTGC
>WFYP01000151.1 GCA_015490055.1 Nitratifractor sp. | reverse complement strand
CTATAGCTGTATCTACCTGATTTAATATGTTTGTATTTATATCTATATTATCTATTATCTTTGTCTCGCTTTTAAATCTTCCTATCTGAAAGGCTGTTAGAGCAGAGTTGTTTGAAGTAAAAAGCAAGTATGCTCCAAATGTGAGTTTATCTTCTTTTAGGAGTTCATATTTTCTTAAGATGGTCATAGCATCATCTTCAAACTTTTTCTTTTGAAAATCTTCTATTTTGGCTATAAATTTTAAAATGTTATCCATAGATATATCTTTAAAACTGTGTCTATCATCTACATAGTAATCCCAACTAGAGTTTATAGTTTTTAGATGCTCGTTAGCTATTTCATCTAAACTCATTATATGATTTGAATTTTTCATTCGTTTATAGTATCTATTTTTATATGAAATAGGTTTTAATGGATACTCTTTTACTTCTATCATGAGTAGCGTCTTTGCTTCGATAGTAATCTCTTCTATATCTACAATTATACTTGGTTGTGTATTTTGCTTAATGATATTTATATAGTTTTGTATAGTTTCTCTTAAGAGTGTTACTCCCAAAATATTTCCAGTATCGCTAACTCCAATAAAAATTTTACCACCTTTGGCATTGGCGAAAGCAACAACAGACTCTATAACCTCTTTTTGAAACGAAGTTTTAAACTCTACTGTTTGGCTCTCACCTTGCTCTATTAGTGATAATATATTTTGCATACTACAATCTACCGTCACTTTTGTCTAATATTGACTTAATATCAAAAATTACAAGTTTTGAGTGTTGAGTTTTAAGTTTTGAGTTAAGGTTTTTAAATTCAGCGTGAGCTACTGCTAATACGATTGCATCGTAAGTTTCAAGTTGTAAGTTCGAAGTTTGAAGTAATTCAAGATTATATTCTCTTTTAACTTCTTCTTTATCTGCCCAAGGGTCGGTTACTTCTACATCACATCCATACTCTTGCAGTTCCCTTATTACATCTATTACTCTTGAGTTTCTAATATCTGGGCAGTTCTCTTTAAATGTTATACCCATTACAAGGACTTTTGAGCCTTCTATTTTTTGACCTTTTTTAATCATTAGTTTTATAACTTGAGAGGCTACATAGATTCCCATATTATCGTTTAATCTTCTACCTGCTAAGATAATTTCTGGGTTGTAGCCAACCTCTTGTGCTTTGTGTGTTAGGTAATATGGGTCAACGCCTATACAGTGACCACCAACTAAACCTGGCTTAAATGGTAAAAAGTTCCATTTTGTTCCTGCGGCTTCTAATACTGCGTTTGTATCTATGCCTAAACGGTTAAATATCATACTTAGTTCGTTTACAAATGCTATGTTTATATCTCTTTGAGAGTTTTCTATAACTTTTGCAGCTTCGGCTACTTTTATTGTTGGTGCTAAGTGAGTACCTGCTGTAATTATACTTGCATATAGTTCATCTACTTTTTTACCGATTTCTGGAGTAGAACCTGCAGTTACTTTTTTAATCTTTGTTACTGTATGTTCTTTATCTCCTGGATTGATTCTCTCTGGAGAATAGCCACAGTAGAAACCTTCGGTTAGTTCTGAGTTTTCTATTCTTTCTGTTGATATGTATTTTAGTCCTGAGAATTTTTCTAGTACTGGTACGCACTCTTCTTCGGTTGCTCCTGGGTAAACTGTTGACTCGTATATAACTATATCGCCTTTTTTTAGTACTTTACCAATACTCTCACTTGCTTTTATAAGAGGTGTTAAATCTGGTTTTTTGTGTTTATCTATAGGGGTTGGAACAGTTACTATATAAATATTACAATCAGCTATATCTTCTAGTTTGTTTGTAAACTCCATACCATTAGCTATCGCCTCTTTTACCTGATCGTCTGATAATTCCAGTGTTCTGTCGTAACCACTTCTAAGTTCATCTATACGCCATTGTGCTATATCGAAACCAACAACTTTATACTTACTACTAAATGCATGTGCTAGCGGTAAGCCTACATAACCTAGTCCTATAATTGCAAGTTTTGAGTTTTGAGTTTTGAGTTTTGAACTGTTTTTCATGTTAGTCTCCATTTTCTTTCGATGTTTTAATTATTTTAGTTATTATATTTACTATATTATCTACTTCACTGATAAGTTCATCTTTTTTCTTGAAGTCATTAAGATAATTAGATTGGATAAGTAATCTTATCCAATATTTACTTTCTCTTGCTTCTTTACTTGCAATACTCATTTTAGAAATAAAGTCAGCTTTACTTTGTCCTGCTTGAGCTTCTTCAACATTTGCTCCAACAGAGGTAGCACTTCTAAGCAATTGCTTTGATAATATATATTCTTTATTATAAGTTAAATGTTTATAAACTTCTATCACAAGTAAAGAAAATTTAAATGTGCGTTCATCTATTTTTATAAAACTCATAACTTAAAACTCCTCACTCTACACTGACTTTGAAAAAGTTAAGATACCAATCTATAAATTTATCTACACCTTCTTGCACTGGAGTTTCTGGCTTATAGCCTAAATCTTCCACTAAGTCTGTTACATCTGCATATGTAGCTGGTACATCACCTGCTTGTAGAGGTAAGAAGTTTTTTTCTATCTTTTTGCCTAGTCTGTTTTCGATTGCTTCGATAAAATCCATAAGTTTTACAGGATTGTTATTCCCTATATTATAAACTTTATATGGTGGCGTCTCTGGATTTAATCTGTTTTGAGGATTATCTATAACTCTTATAACTCCTTCTACAATATCATCTATATATGTAAAATCTCTTAACATATCTCCATTATTAAAGACATCTATAGGCTTACCTTCAAGTGCTGCTTTTGTAAAAAGAAATAATGCCATATCTGGTCTGCCCCATGGTCCATAGACTGTAAAGAATCTAAGCCCTGTTGTAGAGATATCAAAAAGATGCGAGTATGTATGTGCCATAAGCTCATTACTTTTTTTACTTGCCGCATAGAGTGAAATAGGGTGGTCAACATTATCACTTGTTGAAAATGGTAGCTTTTTATTACTTCCATACACAGAGCTACTACTTGCATATGAAAGATTTTTTACATTATTGTGACGACAACACTCAAGAATATTCATAAACCCAACTATGTTACTACTCATATATGCATCTGGATTTGTAAGGCTATATCTTACTCCTGCTTGTGCTGCTAAGTTACATACGGCATCAAACTTTTCTTCTTTAAAAAGCTTCAGCATAGCTTCTTTATCTTCAAGATTAAGTTTAATAAATTTATAGTTACTGTTTTTACTAGAAGTTAAAAGTTCTCCATATGGTATAGATTCACCATTTTCAATGTTTTCTATAATGCCACCTCTTTGCAGGCGTCCATACTTTACATTTTGGTCATAATAGTCGTTTATATTATCAAGACCTATTACTTCGTCACCTCTTGCTACTAACTTTTCTGCTAAGTGACTACCTATAAACCCTGCTGTGCCTGTTATTAATATTTTCATATAATCCCCTATACTTCTTTCATAGAGATTATTATAGCACAAATAAAAGCAACAGATTGATTTAATAACAATTTTATTGTTAAAATAACTTAAATATGTAATCTAAGCTTTTTATAAGATAATTATTAGAGGAAGTATATTATTTAAATTTAATAGTTTTAGTTAGTAAATTTTATATTATCTGCACTTCTGCATTAATTATAATAGTATAAATTTCTTTAAAACAAAATATTCAATTCACGAATCTGAATTGAATATATCTCTCGTGTAAACCTTATCTTTAACATCCAAAATATCTTCTTCTAATCTATTAGCTACTATAACATCACTGATTTTTTTAAACTCTTCTAAATTTTTTATTACTCTTGAATTAAAGAAGCTATCTTCTTGTAGTACTGGTTCATAAACCACTACTTCTATTCCTTTTGCTTTTAGTCTCTTCATTATTCCTTGTATTGCGGAGCTTCTGAAGTTGTCAGAGCCTGTTTTCATAACTAAGCGGTAGATTCCGACGATAGGATTTAGGGGTGAGGATTTAGGATTTAGATTTAGTTTTTTTATGATTGAATCGGCTATGAAGTCTTTTCTTGTGCTGTTTGCTTTTACTATGGCTTCTATGATGTTGCTTGGTACATCTTTGTAGTTTGCTAGTAGCTGTTTTGTATCTTTTGGAAGGCAGTATCCTCCATATCCGAAGCTTGGGTTGTTGTAGTGCATTCCAATTCTTGGGTCTAACCCTATGCCCTTGATTATCTGTTCGCTATTTAAATTGTGAGTTTGAGCATAGCTATCTAGTTCGTTAAAGAAGGCTACTCTCATTGCTAAATATGTATTTGCAAATAGTTTTATAGCTTCGGCTTCTGTTGAGTCGGTAAATAGTATATCTATATTCTCTTTTTTAGCACCTTCTGCTAGCAAGTTTGCAAAAGTTTTGGCTCTTTTACTCTGCTCGCCTACTATTATTCTACTGGGGTATAGATTGTCGTAAAGTGCTTTGCCCTCTCTTAAAAATTCTGGCGAAAATATAATATTTTCAGTATTAAATTGCTCTCTTAAGCTTTTTGTATAACCTACTGGTACAGTTGATTTTATTACCATAGTTGCGTCTGGATTAATCTCTAAAACATCTTTTACAACAGCTTCTATACTTTTTGTATTAAAATAATTTGTTTTCTCGTCATAGTCTGTAGGAGTTGCTATTATAATATACTCAGCATCTTTATATGCCTCTTGCTTGTCGAGCGTTGCTTTGAAGCTTCCAGCTTCGGTTGATGGTTTATTGTTGATAGTTGATAGTTTTAAAAGGTATTCTTCTATCTCTTTATCTTCTATTGGGCTAATGCCTTTGTTTAGCATTTCTACTTTTTCTGGTATTATATCTAGTGCTACTACTTCATTATTTTGAGCTAGAAGTAAGCCATTTGATAAACCTACATACCCTGTTCCTGCTATTGCTATTTTCAACTTGCTTCCTTTTTGATTATATATCTAATAGGTGCAGTGCCCTCACTGTACCCTACACCCTACACCCTAACCACTAACAACTAACCCCTAAAAGCTAACAAACTTTTTTATAAAAAAAGTTTGTTGCCTCTACAAAGCCATCTACACTTCCGCAATCAAAACGCTTGCCTTCGAATTTGTATGCTATTACTTTGCCTACTTTTGCTAGCTCCATTAGGGCGTCGGTTATCTGTATTTCGCCACCTCTTCCGGGTTTTGTTTGGCTTATTATATCAAATATATCTGGCGTTAAAATGTAACGTCCGATAATCGCCAAATTAGAAGGGGCATCTTTTGGCTCAGGCTTCTCTACCATGGTAGAGACTCTATAGATATTATCGCTATCATCTATTAGTTTGCCATCTATTACGCCATATTTATTTGTATCCTCTTTTGCTACCTCTTCGATTGCCACTACACAGCATTGATACTTTTTATAAACCTCTACCATTTGAGCCAATACGCTACTATTTTCATTGTAGCATAAGTCATCGGCTAAGATTACTGCAAATGGTTCATTGCCTATTAGTGTTTGCCCTGTTAAAATAGCGTGTCCTAAACCCTTCATCTCTATCTGGCGAGTGTAAGAGAAGGTGCATTTTGTTATAACTTCCCTAATCTCTTTTAATAACTCCTCTTTAGAGTTACCTTTTAATTGAGTCTCTAACTCATAACTAATATCAAAATGGTCTTCTATTGCTCTTTTACCACGCCCCGTAACTATTGCCATTTGGTCAATTCCAGCCTCCATAGCCTCTTCAACGCCATACTGAATTAATGGCTTAGTTAAAATTGGCAACATCTCTTTAGGAGTTGCCTTTGTCGCTGGTAAAAACCTTGTACCATATCCTGCAGCTGGGAATAGACACTTTTTAATCATTTTTATCCTTTTATTCGTATAATTCACAATTTAAAATTCAACATTAATCATTAAAAGGTGCAGTGAGGACACTGCACCCTACACTTACGGGCAGACTTTGCCTTCGTGGCTTCATTTGTCTAGCTCATTCCGACCTCTGCGGTTTCAAAGCTATAAAAGCAAAACATTTTGCTTTCACTTAACGCTTTTCAGGTCTACCCCTACACACTAACCCATAACTATCAACATTCAACCATTAACTATCAACAATTAATCGGCTTTGCCGATTAATTTATCTTTCAAAATACTCTTACCAAGTTCAACACCAGGCTGATTATAGGTATTTACATCTATCAATATACCTACTAATGAAGTTAAAAGCTCATAGTAAAAAATTAGCTTCCCTATTGCCTCTTCGTTTACTTCATCTATAATAATTTCATCTACAGGAATATCGTCTTGCAAAAGTAGAGCCTCTTTTATGGAGTCGCTTTGCATATTGATTAATTCATCAAAAGATATATCATTAATTATATCTAGCTTTTGCAAAAAATCTAGTGAAATTTTGGGTACTTTTAACTCTTGTTTAAAGTTTTTAATCTTTAAAAAGCTTACTGTTTTATTTCTAGTTCCCTCTACAATTAACTGTAAAAACGAGTGTTGATCTTGTGGCCCAATAAGCCCAATAGGTGTAACCCCTACATTTAATATAGAATCTTTTTGCTTTTTGCCTAAGCTCTCACCCCACAACTGAATATACCACTGCACAAAGTATTTAAAACTCTCGCTATATGCAAAAAGTAAGTTAATATTATACTCTTGATGATTTTTAGCAAAAAATAGTGCCTTTTTTAACAAAGTATCTTTTAAATACCCATCTTCAAAAAAGCTGTTATAAACCTTTTTAGCACCATTTAGTAAAGATGCTATATCAACACCAGCTAACACTAAAGGCACAAGCCCAACACTACTTAAAACCGAAAAACGCCCTCCAACATTTTTAGGAATTTCAAAAATCTTAGCATTCATACTACTAGCTAGCTTCGCTAAAGGAGAGTCTAGCTCCGTAATAAAACTAAACTGTTCTTTTTTGCATTTGTCTAAAAAGTATTTAAACAGGGCAATAGTCTCTAGTGTAGAACCAGATTTACTAACAATTAAAAAGTGCGATTTCTCCAACTCTATCTTGCTCTCTAGTTGAGCAATATTTAAAGGGTCTGTCGTCTCAAAAAAATACAATTTTCTCTTAAACTTTTTAACTGGTTTTAAAAAGTTATAAACCGCCTTGGGACCCAAAGAGCTACCACCAATACCAATTACAACTATATTTTCAATATCCTTACTAAAGCCTTTTTCAAACTCTACAAATGGAGAAATATCTTGAAATGGCAAATCGTAATAACCAATCTTAGCTCTCTCGGCAGATATAGATTTAAATAGTTCATTTTTGTATTTTAATAATGACTCTTTTACTTCAAAATGTATGTTATTTTCCACAGTAAATCCTTTTTGGAATAAAGGATGAAGGATGAAGGATATGGGATATGGGATATGGGATGATGGATATAGTGTGTAGGGTTGATTCTTTTTTCATATTTTGCCTTTTAATGCTTTTATTAGTCCATTTAACATTCTGATTATTGTATCTATTTTAGTCAAAAGAGTATTATAATCTTTTGTGCTTATATATTTTAAATCTTTCACTAAGTATAAAAAATATCTAACTTCATTTGCACTACCTCTTGCCATATATAAAAAATTTACATAATCTTTTGTAGTATTTCTACTTTGTCCCTCAACA
The DNA here is from genome assembly GCA_015490055.1 of Nitratifractor sp. Taxonomy (GTDB): domain Bacteria; phylum Campylobacterota; class Campylobacteria; order Campylobacterales; family Sulfurovaceae; genus JAADEQ01. Next base: position 7,271 of record WFYP01000151.1, on the reverse strand, counting down.
ATATTAGATGGAATAGAGTAACTTGCCCTAACTAATTGATCTACCAACCTAAACCTTTCATCTGCAGGGAATTGTTTTACCAATTTATAAATATCCAAAACAAGCTCATGCGACATAACAAACACTTTTAATTTCTCATAATCAGCCACTACACTCCCCCCCCTCATTGCCATTAAGTTAAGGATTCTATAACCATTTAATGGCATTAATTGTCAAATAAAATTGATAGTCTACCACCGCCGTCATTCCCGTGAAAACGGGAATCTACAATTTTTACTGTCTACAAGTTGCAATTTAACTTTTTTGACAATTTAAACCGTAGATTCCCACTTTCGTGGGAATGACGCAGTGGCAAGCTTTTGACTTTGTGCTTTAAGCTTTATGCATTTTATGGAGTTAAAACTCTTAACTTAATGGCAATGCCCCCTATATCCTATATCCTAAATCCTAAATCCTATATCCTCTCAACCGCAAGAGCAATTACCTTTTGCACCTCATCTTGATAAAGCTCCAAATCGCCTTGATTATCAGCCTCAAAGCGTGTTACAAGTATTGGCGTAGTGTTACTTGCTCGAACCAATGCCCAACCGTTTGTAAAGTTTATTCTAAGTCCATCTATTGTAATTATATCTTTAATTTCTGGGAAACTGGCAGGTGGGTTTTTAAGTATATTTGCAATCTCTTTAACAAGCTCAAACTTTTGTCTATCGGTTGTTTTAACCTTTAGCTCATCGGTAGAGAAAAGTTTTGGCAATTCATCTATCTCTCTATCTAAATCTACACCATCTTTTACAAGTTCTAGCACCCTAAGCGTTGCATAAATTGCATCGTCATATCCAAAGTATCTATGCTTAAAGAAGATATGCCCACTAACTTCGCATGCTAAATCAGCGTTTGTTTCTCTCATTTTTACTTTTAAGTTAGAGTGTCCAGTTTTATACATTATCGCTTTTGCTCCGCGACGCTCTAACTCATCGTACATTACTTGCGAGCATTTAACTTCGCCGATAACTGTTGGGTTCTCTATACCCTTGCTTAAAATTAGAGCTAACTCATCACCTTTAATGTTATACTTTTTAGTCAAAACTGCTATTCTATCGGCATCACCATCGTAAGCAAAGCCCAAATCTCCACTACTTTGCAAAGCCTCTTTTAAATCTGCTAAATTCTCCTCTACTGAGGGGTCTGGATGGTGATTTGGAAATGTTCCATCTGGCTCGCAGTAAAGCCATGTATAACCTAACTCCAAACCACTAAATATATCTTGCAAAACCACACCAGCAACGCCATTTCCACAATCTGCTATAATTTTTTTATCTACCCCTTTTAGAGATGCAAACTCTTTTAACATAAACTCTATATAGTCATTTTTAGTATCAATTTCTACTTTTTGCGTATTAGTAGGAATTTGCATATCTAAATTTTTCTCTATCTCTCGCCCCAATGCATAGATTTGCTCACCAAAAAATGGCAGTTTATTAAGAGTAATTTTAAAGCCATTATACTCTTTTGGATTATGCGAACCGGTTATCATAATTGATGCATCAATTATGATAGTATTTAGGATAGAGGATTTAGGATTTAGGGGCTTTTGTGGAGTATAATTGGCAAAATAGTTTACTGGTGTTGGCACTAAGCCCATATCGTAAACTTCACACCCTGCAAAGTTTAGTCCAGATATTAAATAGTCTCTTAAAATTGGCGAATGCTCTCTTGCATCAAATCCAATGCCAACACTCTTTGCACCATTTTTTAAAAACTCTTTACCTAAAAAGTAGCCAATTAGCTTAACACTCTGCTCATTTAACTCTTTTTCATAAATTCCACGAATATCGTATTCTCTAAAAATATTTTGCATTAACTTGCCTATAAATTAAAATTACTGTAATTATATCAACAATTAGCTCAACTTCTCTATTTTATTTACAATAAACTCTCTAAACTCATCACTATCATTCGGACACTTCGCTACCTTATACCAATCATAGCCTATCTTCTCCGCTATTTCTCTATGTTCAATGTCTAGCTCAAAAATTGTCTCAGAGTTGTCTATCGTAAAAGCTATTGGGAAGATTAGAACGCTTAAATTTGTAGGGTTTCGCAGCACATCGCTTAAGTTTGGCTCTAGCCAAGTGCCGTTGCCTACTTTGGATTGGTAGGCTAACTCTATCTCTTTAAATTTTACGCCTCTGTGTGCTAATTCGGCTTTTATTAGCTCGAAATTTACTGTTATCTCTTTTTCGTAAGGGTCACCTTTTTTTATTATATCTAGCGGTAAGCCATGGGCTGAGATTATTAACTTTTTATCTTCAGAACTTTCGCCATTTAGGGCTTGTTCTATTAAATTGGCTTGTATTTTTATATACTCTAAATCGTTATAGTATCTACCTACTATTTTTATTTTTGGCTGCCAATTTAACTCTTTTAATGCATCTTCTATATCTTCAATCGAAGATTTTGTAGTTGTACTTGAGTAGTGTGGATACATAGAAAATAGTAGCAACTCTTCGACTCCTTGCTCTTTAAGCTTTGGTAAAACATCTTTTGCAAATGGTGGTACATATCGCATTACAGGATAAGCTGGCACTCCCAATTTTTCGCTAATTTTACTCGCTAGAGAGTTTGTAATATCTAGTAGTGGCGATTTTCCACCAATTTGGCGGTAGTTCTCTTGGGCTTCGTTTAACCGTTTAGCTACTATTATATTACCTATTAATTTACGCATTAACGAGTTGGTTTGCAAAATATACTTATCGGCAAACATATTTCGTAAAAACATTTCGACTTCGCTAATACTGCTAGGTCCGCCCATATTTAGTAGTAAAACTGCCCTTTTCATCTATTGCTCCATAATCTTTGATGATATATTACTCAAATTTATCTATAATTTATAAGTTTTTGACATAAATCATAGAAATTACTATATCGTTTGGGTAGAATTGCTTAAAAACTAGGAAAAGTAAATGGAGTATCCAAAATTTTACGATAGTGTAGAGCCTTTTATACTACAAGATGATTTAGCAGCCTTTTTAGGTGCTACTAAAGGTGGCGAAATTCAAATTGATTATATAGATTGCGTAAAGCTAGCAGGGCACTCATGCCCAACTGTAGCTGGCAGTTATATATTGGCAAAAGTTGCACTAAATAAGCTTTATGGCAACGAAATACCAAAAAGAAGCCAAGTTAAAATAGAGTTTAAAGAGGCAAAAGAGCACCAAGTAACTGGCGTTATTGGCTCAGTTTTAAGCTTTATTTTGGGTAGTAACGACAGTGGCGGTTTTGCAGGAATTGGCGGTAAATTTAACCGTAAAAATTTGTTAAGTTACGAAAATAACGATGTTAATGGAATGGTTAAGTTTACAAGAATTGACAACAATGAGTCAATTACACTAAATCTTAATACATCAATAGTACCGGGTGATCCAAATATGCAACCATTAATGCAAAAGACACTAATGGGACAAGCTAGCAAAGAAGAGGCAGAACAATTTGCCAAACTTTGGCAAGCAAGAGTTGAGTATATGCTACTAAAACCTGAACTTTGGGAAGAGATTGCAGGCTTTTAGGGGCTAGGGGTTAGTTTTTAGTGGGTAGGGTTAATGCCATTAAGTTAAGAGTTTTAACTCCATAAAATTTACCAAGCTTAAGGCACAAAGCCAAAAGCTTGCCACCATGTCATTCCCGTGAAAACGGGAATCCATAGTTTAAATTGCTGAAAAAGCACTTTTCAACTTTTAGGCAGTTAAAATTGTGGACTCCCACTTTCGTGGGAGTGACGAAGTAGCTGGCTTTAAGCTTTCAGCTTTGAGCCAAGAAATGGATATAGAATCCTTAATTTAATGGCATTAGTGAGTAGAATATGGTGCCCTCACCGCACAAGTAAAAAATAGCGAAGCTACAATATAAGCTCTAGGCTCTTAGCTTCATAAAAAAGGGAGAATAAAATGGAAATTTCACAATATTTAATAACAGACCACAGAGAGTGTGATAATCTTTTTGCAAAAGCAGAAGCGGCAGCTGCAAAGGGTGATTTTGCTACAGCTAAAGATGAGTTTTTAAAATTTGCAGACGAGACACTACTGCACTTTAAAAAAGAGGAAGATGAGTTTTTTCCTAAATTCGAAGAGATAACAGGCTCTAGCGAAGGACCAACAATGGTTATGAAACACGAGCACGAGCAAGTGCGTGGTTTAATGGGTAAAATGGCTCAAGCTATAGAGAGTGAAGATAAAGATGCTTATCTTTCACTGGCAGAATCTATGATGATTCTTCTGCAACAGCACAATATGAAAGAGGAGCAGATGCTTTATGCTATGGCAGATAGAGTGCTACAGCCAGATGGCAAAACTGAGTTAATAGAAAAAATGAAAGAGGTTGCACTTTGATAAAGCACTTTTTAGATGCAAGAGAGTTAGAGCATCCAGAGCCACTAGAGCGGGCAATAGAAGCTCTTAAACTTTTAGATGAAAATAGCTACTTCTATATGCTTCATCGCAAAGAGCCCATACCTTTACTAGCTCTTGCTGGAGAGCACAATTTAAACTTTATAAGCCATCAAACAGAAGATGAAAATTGGCATATTTTAATTTCGCCAAACCAAAATGTAAAGTTAGAAGAGTTTATAAAGGAGTAATATGTTTGAAAATAGTGGTCTATCTATGGATCAAGCCCCTCCTATAGTTGTAGTTTTAAGATTCTTTTTAACTGGCTCAATTTTTGGTATAGTTGCTACTGTTATGCTCTTTTTTTATGGCGAGAGTATTAGCAACTTTTCTTCTGCTAAGGCACTTGCTTTAACGCATACTTTAACACTTGGAGTTATGGCATCATTTATGTTTGGGGCACTCTATCAAATGTTGCCAGTTCTATGTGGTGTGGCAATTAAAGAGCCCGAAACTCTAGCACTTAGAGTCAATTATGCTCTTATTTTAGGTACAATTTTTCTAATAATTTCATTTTTTATCCCAAGCACTACACTTTACATAATTGCAGCTTTATCGCTAGCGTATGCACTCTTTACAACAGCATATGTTATGATAAAAAAGTTAAAAACCATTTCGCACAGTAGCTCATCTCGGGGTATGCTACTTAGCCTTATCTCTTTAGTTTTTGTTGCAATTTTGGGGCTTTTGCTTTTAAGTTTAAGGGGTGGATTTAATATAAATATAGACTACTTATCCCTAAAGAGTGCACACTTTAGCTTTGGACTTTTTGGCTGGATTGCCCTGCTTATAATCTCGGTATCTTTTCAAGTTATAGAGATGTTTTATGTTACACCACCATACAATAAAAAATATGCTAAATATATTCCACAAATTATTATTAGCTTGCTTTTTATAAACTTAATAGCAGCTATCTTCGCACCTTTTTTACTAAATATTATTGAGTATATTGTTATAATTTTAGTTGCCTTGCACGCTGGGCTAACTTTGCTTAAACTAAAGCAAAAAAAGCGTGCTGTTACAGATGCAACAATCCTATTTTGGGCATTTGGAATGAGCTCTTATATACTCTTTGCTATCGCCTATACACTAAACCTATTTATAACAATTCCAACAACTCTAATAGCTACACTATTTGCATACTTCGCATTAAGTATTGTATTTGCTATGAGTTATAAAATAGTCCCATTTTTAGTATGGTTTCACCTGAATGCAAAGGGTTATTTCGAAGCTCCAATGATGCATGAAATTGCTCACCCTAAGTATGCAAGAGTTAATCTATACTTTTTTACAGCTTCGTTTTTATCTCTACTTATAGCCAATTATATAACTATTTTCTGGCAAATTGGCTCTATTTCTCTTTTTATCTCTTTTTTTATGTTATTCTTCATGTTATATAGTGCTATTAAAAAATATTTTCATATTTTAAATACCGGTAAAAGGTTTGAATTTAATATGCCAAAAATATAACAAATGCATAGTTATATGGTTACTTTTAAGGCAAAAGTAACCATTAAAATAATTAAGAATAGTAAATAAAATAATATATAACATCTGTTATTACAATTAAAATTTCAGCAAAAAATTGCAAAAAGTACGGTAAAATGGCACTATTATTAAAAAATAAATAAAAAAGGTGTCTTATGCTGCGATATATTTTTAAAAACTATGATAAGTTTTTAGAATCTATTAGAATTAATTCTATAAATTTTTTCAGCAGTAAAAGCAGAGCAGAAAAGAGCAATAATCTACAAATGTCTCCACTTGATATTTTAGATTTAGAAATAAAAAGACAAGAAAAAAATTTAGAAGAGAAAAATGATATTTTAGCTAAAAAAGATATTTCAAGAATAATCACTTATTTAAGACTCAAACAAAAAGCTCTATCTTCCACAAATAAATATATAAAAAGAGCTTATAATATACTAAAGGATAAAGTTGATGATAGTGCATATGAAGCATTAGATTACTTAAAACGAATACCAACTAATTTAAGTGCAAAAGAGTTAAATGAAATATATATTTATAAAGCTTATATATATGAACTATTAGAAGAGTTTGAAGATGCTTCTACAGCATTTAAAGAGGCTATAAAATATGATAAAACTCCCGATACTTTATTAGAGTATAAAGAGTTTGTTCAACGCTCTAATCGTATTTTAAGTTTGGGTAAACATAGTAAAAAGTATGAATTATCTCATTCAACAAGTAGCATACATAATATTACTAAAATAGAAGATATGCCTAAAGTTATAGATAGGTTAGAAAATATTGCTAAATACTATGCTCGAAGTCCAAAGAGTAGGTCTTTGGGTAAAAAATATTTTAGAGAAGTTCTTAAAATGTATGAGATTTTAATTGAACATAATCCAAAAAAATATACTTGTAGTTATGTTAAAGCTCTTTTGGATGGTGTTGAAATATTTATGATGCCTGCAACTCTTTTACAAGAAGTTCAAAAACTTTTAAAAAACCCAAAAAATTGTATGGAATCAAGAGTATATCTTCTTGAACGTGCAAGAGAACTTAAACAAAAAAACTATATTAAAAAGAGTATATTATTTAACTGAAGTTACGCACTATATACAACATTTAATAGCACAAGAGGGTGCTTACTGTGAATAGTTTTTAATAAAAGCTAGCCAAAGCTAACTTGCGTTAAAAAGTATTTGCAGTAAGTGCCCTCTTGTGCTACCCATAGGGCAAAACAAAAAAGCAACACCTATAAAAGAAAAATTATCACTCTTAGCTTCGGCTAGGAGAGAAAATTTGTTCTTTCATATCTGTCACTTTTTTGATTTGTTAAATATTGTATATAGTGCGTAACTT
>WFYP01000150.1 GCA_015490055.1 Nitratifractor sp. | reverse complement strand
GTTTTATTTTTTCCTATTACCTGATTATTACTTTTAAATACAGTATTATATAGGCTTGAAATAAAAAAATATGACAAAATGAAATATTTTTTTTAAAAAGTACCATTTCTTGGTTACAATTTCGTATATTTAAAAAATAAAAGCAAGGAATTAATAATGAAAAAGTCAATGTTAGTAAACGAGGTATCAGAAAAAACGGGACTTCCTAAGAGTGAAGTAGAGATAATTGTAAACTCAATGCTAGATTCTATCACAGATGCACTTAAGGCAAGAGAAGCAGTATCTTTTATTGGATTTGGTTCATTTGTACCTGTAAAAAAGAATGCAAGAGAGATTTTTATACCTGGAACAACAAAAAAAGTTCAAGTAGAAGAGAAGTATGGTATTAAGTTTAAGCCGAGCAAAAAACTTAAAAGTATCATAGAAGAGGCTTAATTGGTGATTTGCTTTACTTATCTTCTGTTTTAGATAACTTCAGTTAAGTAAATAAAGCTTCTTTTAAATAAACTTGTTCTATTATTCCACGATAAGTAACTATTTATAGATACTTACTAAATGCCTCGGTGGTGGAATTGGTAGACACGCTAGATTCAAAATCTGGTGGGCTTTGCTCGTGTCGGTTCGAGTCCGACCCGAGGTACCACTTATAAATCTTCAAATATATTCAAACCTATTCATTCATATATAAAACTAATCTTTTTTTGATATACTCTACATATTATAATACAAAAGGCATATTTTGAAATTAGTTGTAGCAATTAGCGGTGCTAGTGGTGTAGATTTAGGGTTAAAATTTATAAACTATCTTCCGTGTAATATAGAAGTGCATTTGGTTGTATCTTCGCATGCCAAAATTGTAGAGAAGTTTGAGAATAGAAGAGTTACAATTCACAGTAGTGAAGATATAGCAGCAAGTGTATCTAGTGGCTCTTTTAGGGTAGATGCTACTGTAGTTATTCCTTGTTCTATGAATACATTAGCAAAAATTGCTTGTGGAATTAGCGATAATTTAGTAACGCGAGTTGCAGCAGTTGCAATAAAAGAGCAAAAAAAGCTTCTACTAGCTCCTAGAGAGTTACCATTTTCTGCAATAGCGTTAGAGAATATGCAAAAGTTAGCCACTTTAGGTGTAGTTATCGCACCACCAGTTTTAGGCTACTATAGCGAAGTAGAGAGTATAGAAGATATGGAAAAGTTTATTATAGGTAAATGGTTTGATATTTTAGGAATTGAACATAATTTATTTAAAAGATGGAGTTAGTAATTAGGGCTTAGTTGTTAGTGAATGCTTTTTTGTAATCTAATATAGCTATTTAGAAAAATGTGTTAAAATCTTTTCAACTTATCAAAGGAAATATAGAATGAAACGAGCAATTTATCCAGGTACTTTTGACCCAATAACATTGGGACATTTAGATATTATAAGTAGAGCTTGCAATATTTTTGATGAAATAGTAGTAGCAGTTGCACAAAATAAGAGTAAAAAACCGATGTTTAATTTTGAGAAACGGATAGAGTTGGTTAAAAAAGCTGTAGAAGATTATCCAAAAGTTAAAGTAATAGGCTTTGAAGGATTGCTAGCTAATTTGAGTGATGAGTTAGAAGCAAATACTATTATAAGAGGACTTAGAGCAGTTAGTGATTTTGAGTATGAGCTACAGATGGGGTATGCCAATGCCTCTTTGAAAAAAGATTTAGAGACTATTTATTTAATGCCAAGCTTGCAGTATGCATTTATTAGTTCATCAATAGTTAGAGCAATTTTAACTCATGATGGAAAGATTGAACATTTAGTTCCAGAGCCGATTTTAAATGATTTAAAGGTATAAAATGTATATAGTTTTTGAAGGAATAGATGGTTGTGGCAAAAGTACACAGATAGAGCTTTTAAAAGAGAAACTGCCAAATGTTGTAGTAACTAAAGAGCCAGGTGGTACAGATTTTGGTGTAAAAGCAAGAGAGCTTTTACTACATAGTGAGATTAGATCTGCAAAGGCGGAGTTACTACTATTTTTAGCAGATAGAGCAGAGCATTACACCGAAGTAGTAGAGCCAAATTTAAAAAATACTCTAATTTCAGATAGAGGCTTTTTATCGGGTATTGCTTACGCTATGAGCTCTAATTTTGACTTAAATTTTTTAATAGAGTTAAACAAATTTACGCTAAACAATAATCTGCCAGATAAAATAGTTCTATTTGAGATAACAGAGGATGAGTTAATAAATAGAGTAGGGCAGAGAGAGCAAGATAAAATAGAGTCTCGTGGATTTGATTATCTTTTGAATATCCAAAAAAATATGAAAAAAGTTGCAGACATTATGAACTTAGACTACCTTTTAATAGACGCAACTGATAGTATAGAGAATATACACAGCAAAATTATAGAGTATATTAGCAATTAATTGATATAATTGCGTAAAAAGCTTAGAGCGAAGAGCCGAGAGCTTAGAGCTAACAATGTGGCTTCGCCTTTATTTAAAACGCACCGAAGGTGCACAATTAGCTCTGTACTCTTAGCTCTAGGCTCTAAGCTTACCGAAGGTAAAACAATGATAAACCCATTAAGAGGTATGAAAGATTTAGCATTTGATGATGCTAAGAAGTTTAACTATTTTTTAGATGTTGCTTCAAATGTTGCTAAAAATTATGGTTATAGTTATTTAGAGACACCAATATTAGAAGATACTGCACTATTTAAGCGCTCGGTAGGTGAGAGTAGTGATATTGTAAATAAAGAGATGTATCAATTTATTGATAAGGGTGGCAACGATGTATGTATGCGTCCAGAGGGTACAGCTGGCGTTGTTAGATTTTTTATAAGCAATAAATTAGATAGACAGCCGGCAAAATATAAACTATATTACCACGGTCCAATGTTTAGATACGAGCGTCCGCAAAAAGGGCGTTTTAGAGAGTTTCACCAATTTGGTTGTGAAAGCTTTGGCGAAGCTAGCGTATATGAGGATTACACAATTATAGAGTTAATTTCAACTATATTTAAAAAGTTAAATATTGGCTATACACTAGAGATAAATTCATTAGGGTGCAAAGAGTGTATGCCAGCTTATAGAGATACATTAGTAAGCTTTTTAGATGCAAAAAAAGAGAATCTTTGCGAAGATTGTAACCGCAGAATTTTAACTAATCCAATTAGAGTATTAGATTGTAAAAATCCAAATTGTAAAGAGCAGTTAGCAGATGCACCAAAAATTACAACTTCTCTATGCGAAAGTTGCGATAGAGATTTTGAAAAACTTAAAAGTTTACTAGAGTTAAATGGTATTGATTATACAGTAAATAGCAATTTGGTAAGAGGTTTAGATTACTATAACAAAACAGCTTTTGAATTTGTAAGTAGTGAAATAGGTGCTCAAAGTGCAATAGCAGGCGGCGGAAGATACGATAGATTGGTAGAGTTTTTAGATGGCAAGCCAACACCAGCTATAGGTTTTGCAATAGGTATAGAGCGTGTAATGGATTTAATAGAAGTTCCAAAGCAAGAGAGTAGTGGTTACTATTTTGGTGCAATGGAAGAGAGTGCTATCGATACTATAGTTAAAATTGCAAAAGATAAAAAGCAAGATAGTAGAGTTTATGTAGAGTTTGTAGCCAAAAAGTTAAAAGCACACTTAAAGGGTGCAGATAAGATAGATGCAAGATTTTGTGCGGTTATTGGCGAAGATGAGCTAAAAAGTGGCACGATATGGGTTAAAGATTTGGTAACAAAAGAGGAAAATAGTATAAAAATAGAGGACTTTTTAAAGCAATAAAATTTATATTTTTGTATAATTTAGTAATTTAATTAAGGACAGAGTTATGTACGCAAAAAGGATAGAAGCGCTATCTCCATCGATTACAATAGCAATTTCGACACTAGCAAGAGAGTTAAAAGCAGAGGGTAGAGATATTTTAAGTTTCTCAGCAGGAGAGCCAGATTTCGATACGCCAAATGTTATAAAAGATGCAGCAATCGAAGCAATTAAGCAAGGTGCTACAAAATATACAGCAGTTGCAGGTATTCCTGAGCTTTTAGAGGCTATTGCAAATAAACTATATAGAGAAAATGGTTTAAGATACGAAACTAACCAAATTTTAGTTAGTAATGGTGCGAAGCAGTCACTATTTAATATAACTCAAGCACTCTTAGAAGAGGGTGATGAGGTTATTATTCCAGCTCCATATTGGGTTACATATCCAGAACTTGTAAAATATGCAGGTGCAACACCAGTAGAAATCGATGCAGATGAGAAAAATGGCTTTAAGATAACAGCACAAGAGTTAGAAGATGCAATAACAGATAAAACAAAAATGCTTATCTTAACTAGCCCATCTAACCCAACAGGCTCTATTTATACAAAAGAGGAGTTAGAGCGTTTAGCAAAAGTTTTAGAGGGAACTAATATTACTGTAATTAGTGATGAAATGTACGAAAAATTAGTCTTTGGCGATGCTAAATTTACATCTGTTGCATCAATTAGCGAAGATATGTTTAATAGAACAATTACAGTAAATGGCTTAAGTAAAGCAACAGCAATGACAGGTTGGAGAATGGGTTATTTAGCAAGCCCAGATACAGAGTTGGTTAAAAAGATGACATCTTTGCAATCTCAAAGTACATCTAATATAAACTCTATTACACAAGTTGCATCTATTCCCGCATTAGATGGCAGTGCGGACGAAGATATAGAGAAGATGCGCCAAGCCTTCGAGTCAAGAGCGTTAGAGGCAACAAAACTGTTTAACCAAATAGAGGGAATTAGCGTAACAAGACCAAGAGGAGCTTTCTATCTATTTGTAAACATTAAAGATATTACAGAAGACTCTATGACATTTTGCGAAGCACTACTAGAAAATTACGGCGTAGCAGTAGTACCAGGTATCGGCTTTGGAAAAGATGGCTACTTCAGATTCTCTTTTGCTACAGATATGGTAACGATAAAAGAGGGAATTAGAAGAATAGAGAAGTTTGTTAAGAAGTTAAGAAATTCGTAAAGATTATAGAGATTTTATCTCTATAATAAAGGGAACCTCTAATACCGTTAAGATAAGGGTTTTATATTCATATAATAGCATTATTTATTAACTTCAGTTATTAAATAAAATTGATAATTTACCACCGCCGTCATTCCCGTGAAAACGGGAATCTACAATTTTTACTGTCTATAAGTTGCAATTTAACTTTTTTGACAATTTAAACTGTGGATTCCCACTTTCGTGGGAATGACGCAGTGGCTAGCTTTAAGCTTTCGGCTTTTAGCTTTATGCATTTTATGGAGTTAAAACTCTTAACTTTATGGCATTGGAAGATACCTCTAATAAACTGTGACTATCACTTATTTTTAAAGGTTTCCTAAATTTTCTCTCCACTCTCTTAAAATAATTCCATAATCTAAAATATCAAGATACTCTCCATCTTTTCTGAAATGTTCTATTCGTTTTCCTTCTAATTTTAAGCCAACTTTTTGCATTACTCTACCAGATGCTGGATTATTATGAAAATGGTGTGATGCTATACGATGTAATTTTAACTCCTCAAATCCAAAACGAACAACTTCTTCTAAAGCTTCTGTTGTGTAGCCTTTGCCCCAATAATCTTTGCCAATCCAGTAACTAGCTGTTGCGTGGTTATCTTTGCTGTTTAAATCTAGCTCTATTATTCCAATAAGCTTTTTACTATCTTTTTTTGTAATAGCAAATACTATATTTTCATTATCTAAATAAGCATTATTGCTAGATTCTATAAAACTCTTTGCAACTTCTGAAGTAAAAGGGTGTGGCATAGATGAAAGAAACTTTGCGACATCCCAATCATTTGCTATTTTAGATAGAGAGGCAGTATCTGCATCACAGAGTGGACGAAGTATTAATCTTTTACTCTCCAAAGTTGTTTGTGTAGTAGGTAAACTATTCATTGAAGATACTCCTTCTTTTAAACTATTAACTATGAATTAAAACTTAAAATCCTCACCTAAGTAGTGGGTTCTTACAGCTTGGTTTTGTGCTATCTCATCAGCTGTTCCTTGTGCTAGCATTTTTCCACTCTCTAATACATAAGCTCGATTACATATATGTAGAGTCTCTCTTACATTATGGTCGGTTATTAAGATTCCTATATCCATTTTGGCTAACTGCTGTACAACTTTTTGTATGTCGCTAACTGCTATTGGATCAACACCTGCAAATGGTTCATCTAGTAGTAGGAATTTTGGGTGGTTTATTAAGGCTCTTGCTATTTCGGCACGGCGACGCTCGCCACCACTAAGTTTTACACCTAAGCGGCTTCGGATAGGTTCTATATTAAAAGCTTGTAGCATCTCTTCGATTCTATCTTTCTGTTCTTGCTTGCTTAATATACCAGCTTCGGCTGCTATTTTTAAGTTATCCTCTACGCTAAGTTCTCCAAATATACTTGACTCTTGTGGTAGATATCCGATGCCTAATTTTGCTCTTTGGCTTAATGATAGTTTTGTTATATCTTTTCCATCTAACAATACTTTTCCATCGCTTGGCTCTACAATTCCACATATCATATAAAAAGTTGTAGTTTTTCCTGCCCCATTTGGTCCAAGCAAGCCTACTACTTCGCCACTTTGAACACTTAGTGAAACATCTTTTACAATATCTTTTTTACCTATTGTTTTATTTAAAGATTTTGCTTCTAATTTATGCATTTAGAGCCCTTAATATGTATTTTCTGCTACTGTTTTCTTTCTCTATATCTATTCTAAATAGATTAAAGCCAGCATTGTTTAAAAGCCCTACAAGCTCATCTGGTGCCCACTCTACAAAGTGTAAGCCATCTTTTTCTAATTCGTCTATTAACCCTAAGCTTGCAATTTCGGCATACTCTAGTCTGTAGAAATCGTAATGAAAAACTCTATCGCTATAGACTTGCTGAAGAGAAAATGTTGGTGAAGTTGCAGAGCCTAACTGTAAACTATTGACAATGTTTGAGACTAAAGTTGTCTTGCCAGCAGCTAAATCTCCATTTAAGATAACTATAGCACTCTCTGGCAAATAACTTAAAATTTTGTTTGCAATATTTGAAACTTCTTCTAAATTGACACTCTCTTCAAGCAGTGTTTTATAGCTTATTTGAGATTTCAATAATCTTCTCCAACTGTTCTAATGCTTTACCTGTTGCGATTGTATGCTCTAGTATCTCAATACCCTCTTTAATATCTCTTGCACTTCCATCTGCAAATAGTGCATATGAGCCGTTTAGTAGTACAATATCGCGTTTTGCACCCTCTATTTCACCACTTAAAATGCCTCTTGTTGTTATAGCATTTTCGCTAGCATCTGCTCCAAGAATTGCCTCTTTAGGTGCTAATTTAAAACCATGCTCTTGTGGGTCAATTACACCTGTGCTAACTTTATCAGCCTCTACATAAGCAAAATCTGTTGGAGCAGATATACTTATCTCATCCATTCCATCTTGACTGCTTACTACAAATGCTCTTTTTGTATCTAATTCAAGTAGAGCATTTGCCATTTTCTCTATAAACTCTGGGCTAAATACACCCAATAGATACTTTTTAGCACTTGCTGGATTTGTTAGTGGTCCTAAAATGTTAAAAATTGTTCTATGTGTTAGAGATTTTCTAATTGGCATAATGTGCTTCATTGCAGGGTGGTGATTAATTGCAAAGATAAATGTAAAGCCAACCTCTTGGAGCATCTTAACTTGCTCTGCAGGAGCTAAATTCAAATTTATTCCCAACGCCTCTAGTACATCAGCAGAACCAGAGTTGCTTGTAATGCTTCGGTTACCATGCTTAGCAACCTTTGCACCAGTTGCAGCTAAAAGTAGTGATACTGTAGTCGAGATATTAAAACTACCACTCTTATCGCCACCTGTACCTACTATATCGATAAGTTCATCTTGCAACTCGCTAGGAACTGGCAACTTTACAGAGTGTTCTCTCATTACACTAGCTGCATCAGCAATATCACTACTACTTTCGCCATTTTCATATAATTTTACTAAAAAATCTTTCGCCTCTTGCTCACTTAATTCATTATTAAAAAGCTTTTCAAACATCTCTTTACTCATTTTATTCCTCCCCATTTTTTTGAAGCATAAAGCTAAAGGCTGAAAGCTGAAAGCTTTTTTATTTAACTGAAGTTACGTACTATATACAATATTTAACAAATAAAAAAAGTGACAGATATGAAAGAATAAATT
>WFYP01000149.1 GCA_015490055.1 Nitratifractor sp. | reverse complement strand
TACCAAAATTTCCCTACAAATACAGAAAATCATATTACTTTGACAATGAA
Source organism: Nitratifractor sp. (assembly GCA_015490055.1). GTDB lineage: Bacteria > Campylobacterota > Campylobacteria > Campylobacterales > Sulfurovaceae > JAADEQ01. The sequence continues at coordinate 4,804 of WFYP01000149.1, read as the reverse complement.
AATATTAGAGATATGATTTTAAAAAAACACACCATTACTTATGAAATTAAGTTAGAAAACAATTTAATTATAGTCCTAAACATTTTCAACCAAAACAAACCACCGTTAGGCTAAGCCAAAACTTTAACCTACAACTAAGCTAAATATCCTAATGAGTATTAATTGAGCCAACATATAGCCAATTCATTGGCTATTACTGCACAATTTGAGATTTTAAGAAATTGAGATTTGCATAGCCGTAGCGTAAATAAAATACAATTTTGCAACTATGGAAAATGGTCGGTAAACCGACCCTACACATTAATTGTGTTATAATATACAAGAAGCTAACATAAAGGATGAAGATGCACACTAAAGATAATAAAATTTCAAAAGAACAACAATGGCTAAAACAGAACAAAGAAGTAATCAAAAAGCAAAATGCACGAATAAAAAAATATGGTAGCTTCTCTGATAAAATCAGAAGATTCTAACCCTGCAACTAAGTTAGATATTCTCTTGTGCAATACTTTAACCGACATATAGCCAATTCATTGGCTATTCCTGCACAATTTGAGATTTTCGGAAAAAGAGATTTGCATAGCCGTAGCGTAAAGAAAATGCAACTGTTTGAAGCTTTGCTGAGTTTTGCATTTTTAGCGTAGGCTATGCAAATCTCCCGAAAATCTCATTTCTTGTGCGATTTTTTTGCTTCATTTTTTTCTAAAAAAAATGAAGGGAGGAACCTTTATAAATTTGAAAATTATATATAAAATTGTCTACTTACTTGAAAAGCGTATGCATTACAAAATGCAATTTTGCAACGAGAGAAGAGAAATATTTGTTGTTTCTGGTTGGGATGATGGAGATTTACAAATCAACCTCTATCGCCTCTTTATTGTTCCCTTGAAGCTTTTTTTGTGCAATAGTTTCTCTATATTCTCTAGCCTCTATTGTCTCAATAAATTCTGCATCAGGTTTGATTTTTAATACTTCTTGTTTAATCTCATCAAGCGTTACATTAAAAAATTCTTTTCTGTTGTTTGATAAATTAACTCTCTTAGTGTTAAATATCCTATGTAGTTTATGTTCCATCTCTGGAGCATTTTCAGTGTATATTATTGCATGTATATCAAAAGCAAATGGCACCGATGCATCTCCTAATTCTTTTACCCTTTCAGTTGGCTCTAGTCTTCTTGTCATACCAATTTTGTAAATATTTTTCCCAAAAGAGCCAATATTATAAATAATATAAATATGTCCTGCTTTTGTCTGTTCTGCCATAGATTTTGCTCTTTGATTAGCCTCTTTTGATTTTTCTAGCTCGTTATTTAAAAGTTCTATTTTTTTATTAAGCTCTTCTAAATCTTGACCAGTTGCTATCATAGCCTCTTTTTTAGCCTTTTCGAGCATCTTTTGATATTTCTCTTCCTCTTTCTTTGTTTTTTCAATCTCTTTTTGAAGTTTTGCCTCTTCCCTTATTTGAGCTCTAATTTCTGCTTGTTCCTCTTTTATTTGTCTCTGTTTTTCTTTGTGTTCATAAACTAATTGAGCTTCTTGCAACTTCAAATCAAGATACTCTGGGGTAATATATATATGCATATCCTTGGTCATTTTATTTATAGTTTCATAAACTTTTACTATACGATCTTTACTTCTTTGAATATTGTTCCACTTAATTTTAGATACTAAAGAGTCCGACTCTCCATTAAATGCTCTTAAAGCTAATTTCATTATTTTGTTTGTTAAAGATTTTCCTTTTGATGCTTTTCCATCTACAACCCACTCTTGTTTACAAATAATTGCTTCACCGTTTCTAATAAACTCTTTCTGTTCATCTCTTATTTCTTTAATTTTTTGTTTATATGTTTCTGGATCGCTAAAATCAAATTGTGGCTCATATAACCCTACATCTATATATCTAAGCTCATTACTATATAGAGCCAATCTTTTTCTGATAGCATCTAGTCCCTTATCTTCGCCATTTTTAAGTATCTCCCCAAATTCTTCTATGCTATCAATATCTACACTATCTTTAATCTTTTCAAAAGCCTCATACTCCTTTTTAATCTTTTTATTCTCTTTCCAATATATATATGCCAAAATACTCGTAACAATAGGCAACAAAATAAAAAATACTACAAAAAAATCCATATGTTCTCCTTCCTTGTGCCAAAATTGTATTTTGGCACATACAATTTATCTACCCATTTCACACAAAATGCAAAACAGCTCTATGCTCTAAGCCCTCAGCTCTAAGCTTCTTTCAAAGCCTGAGCTAAATCAGCAATTAAATCCTGCGTATCCTCTAACCCAATGCTTAACCTAATTAATCCAGCAGGTACACCAGCAGCGTCTAGCTCTTCTGGGCTAAGTTGTTGGTGGGTTGTGCTGGCTGGGTGGGTGATTATTGATTTACTATCACCAATATTTACCACCAAAGAGAATATATCTGTACTCTCTGCTACTTTTTGTGCTGATTCCTTGCTATCTAGTACAAAACTTAGTAAGCCACTTGCTTTGCCATCTTTAAGGTATTTTTGTGCATTTTTATAGCTTTTGCTACTCTCTAGCCCTGGGTAGTTTACGCTTTTTACTTTTGGGTGAGCCTCTAAGAATTTAGCTATCTCTAGTGCAGAGTTGCTAATGTGCTCCATTCTAATAGGCAGGGTCTCTAAGCCTTGGATATTTAGCCACGAATTAAACGGGCTTGGTGCTCCGCCGAAATCTCTAAGTAGGGCTAGCCTTGCTCTTAGGGTAAAAATTGGCATATCTAGTGTTGTATAAACTAAGCCATGGTAGCTAGCATCTGGTTCGTTAAAGTGAGCATATCTGCTGTTGCCTTTTATTTTAGTTGTTGCGCTTTTGCTCTCTACGATTATTCCGCCGATTGCTGTGCCTTGTCCGTTGCAGTATTTGCTAATACTATGTACCACAATATCTGCACCTAAATTTAGAGGTTTGCATAGAATTGGTGTTGCTACTGTATTATCTACACATAGTAGTATATTGTGCTTGTTTGCAATCTCTACAATTTTTTCTATATCGGCAACTTCGATAGCTGGGTTTGGGATTGTTTCGAAAAATATTACTTTTGTTTTATCATCGATTTGACTCTCTAGCTCATCTAAATTGTAAATATCGAAAAATCTAGCCTCTATACCAAAACGCTTAATTGTGTGTGCCCCAAGTGTAAGTGTTCCGCCATATGCTTGTTTTGCAATTAAAATATTATCGCCAGCCTCTGCCACATTTGCGAAAGTGTAAAAAATAGCAGCCGTTCCGCTAGCTGTTGCCACAGCACCAAAGCCATCTTCTAAGGCACAAAAGCGTTTTTCGAATATATCTGTTGTGGGGTTCATTAATCTTGTATATATATTACCCAACTCTTTTAACTCAAAAAGGTTAGCCGCATGCTCGCTATCTCTAAACTCATAAGCAGTAGTCTGATAAATCGGTACACTCATCGCACCCATATGCTCCTGTTTCTCATATCCAAACTGTACTGCTAGTGTTTTATCTTGCATAGGTAATCCTTTTAACCTAAGTTCGATGGGATACCATATCCACAATTTTATGAGGTTTTTCATAGGCAACGACAGATTTTTGCAGGACTAACTAGTTAATTTAAAAAAATCTGTCTAAGCATATGGAAAACCTCATAAAACCCGAAGGGAAGCCTAAAAATAGGCAATTTTTCCAAAAATAAATTCTTACATTAGCTTTGGCTAGTGCTTCGAATTGAATTTTGAAAATCTTACCTATTTTTAGGTTTTTGTGAATGTGGTATCCCATCGAACTCAGGTTTTTAAATTTAATGATATAATCATATCATAAAAAATTAAAAATGGAACAAGACTTTGAAAAACAACTCAGCAAAAATATTAGCCCTTAATAAACCTAAAGGCTATGTAGTTACACGCTCAGACGAGCGAGGGCGAAAAACAGTATACGACCTCTTGCCAGAGTGGGCATATAGTAATGGTTGGATGCCAATTGGTAGGCTAGATTTAGAATCAAGAGGGCTTTTACTTTTTACACAAAGTGGGCAAATTAGCAACAAATTAACCAAGCCTGGCGGATGTAGTAAAGTTTATGAAATATGGGTAAGAGGGCATGTAACTGACCAGCATATAGAGCAAGCTAAAAAAGGTGTAAATACTCCTATTGGATTATTAAAAGCAAAAAGCGTAGAAAAGATAGGTGCAGGTGGTGCTAAGACAAAACTAAGAATAACCCTAAACGAAGGTAAAAATCGTCACATACGCCGACTTTTTGGAGCACTAAAAGACCCGAAATTTAATACACCATTAAAAGTATTAAGTTTAGAAAGAGTATGCATAGGTAGTTTAAAATTAGATATAGAGTTAGGCAAATGGCGTTTTCTTAGCGAAAGTGAAGAGAAAATGTTAATTGGGAATTTGAGAGTTTGATATGATACTGTAGGGTGCGACCTATGTGTCGCACCATTAATTTAAACGGCTGTAATGTTTATGATTGATAATGATAGTTTGAACTTACGGGCAGACATATAGGTCTGCCCCTCATTGCCATTAAGTTAAGGATTTTATAGCCATTTCTTGGCTTTAAGCTCAAAGCCGAAAGCTTAAAGCTTGCTATTTCGTCACTACCACGGAAGTGGGAGTCCACGATTTTAACTGCCTAAAAGTTGAAAAATACTTTTTCGGAAGTTTAAACTGTGGATTCCCGTTTTCACGGGAATGACATGGTGGCAAGCTTTTGGCTTTGTGCTTTAAGCTTAGTGCATTTTATGGAGTTAAAACTCTTAACTTAATGGCAATGGGTCTGCCCCTGCATGCTGGAT
>WFYP01000148.1 GCA_015490055.1 Nitratifractor sp. | reverse complement strand
GAAATTATGAAAACAATAACAGCTAAAGAATTTGATAGGAAGTTTGACAATGGTGAAGATATAACAGAGTATTTAGACTTTTCAAATGCTCTAAAATTAAAAGACATCAAAAAGTTAAAAATAGAAACAAAAAAAGTGAATATTGATTTTCCTGAATGGATAGTAGAGTCTTTAGACAAAGAAGCTAAAAAAATTGGTGTAACAAGACAGTCTATTATAAAAGTTTGGATCGCTGAAAGATTAAAAGAAGAGACTGAGCATTTAAAAGCAAGTTAACAAAACATAGTAGCGAATAAGTAGCCTACGGCGACTTATTCGCTATATTCAGTCGTTATATGAAGCCTAACGGCAAGAAATCCACCAATTCCATTGCAAAATGACATACTTTCAAACCTAAATAACAAAACTTGATATAACTCTTAAATGTGTAAGATTCAAGAACTATCAAACAAAAATAAAAACTATAAACCCAAATACGAGATGCAAGATATATTCAAACTCTATGGGGATGACTATATATCAAGACATAAACTAAACTCTATGCAACTCAAAGCCATAAGAGATATATGTGAGTGTAGAACTTCTGCTATGGGTTATAATGCTTCGGAGTGTAATGATTGTAAGAACATAGAGTTTGCATATAACTCCTGTCGTAATAGAAACTGTCCTAAGTGTCAAGGGGATAAGAGATATGATTGGATAGAGAAACGACTTAAAACTACTCTTGATGTTCCTTACTATCATACTGTCTTTACAATTCCTAACCAACTCTTTGAAATAGGACTTTATAATCAAAAGATATTTTATAACATACTCTTTGAATCAGCATCACAAACCCTTAAACAATTTGCACAAAATCTAAAATGGTGGGATGTTGATGCAGCTACTCTTGAAGATAAAAAAACAAAAGTAGATTTAGCATTTTTTGGGATACTTCATAGTTGGGGGCAAACACTTGTATATCATCCTCATATTCATTTCGTTGTTGCTGGTGGTGGCATTATAGGAGATACTCTTGTTAAGCCTAAATATAACTCTAAATTCCTATTTCCTGTTAAGGCTATGAGTAAAGTATTTCGTGGTATTTTTATAGCTAAAATTAAAAAAGCTTATTATGATGGTAACTTAGAGGTTCACAATGAATTAAAAAATCCAAATTACTTTGAGAACTACCTAGACAATCTTGTTTCTCGTAAATGGGTAATATATATGAAATCACAGTTTCATACATCTACAAAGATAGTTGAGTATATGGCTAGATATACACATAAGAGTGCTATTGCTAATTCTAGGATAGTTTCCATAGATAACAACATCATTAGGTTCAAATACAAAGACTACAAAGACAACTCAAAAAACAAAATAATGAAACTAAGTAGTGATGAGTTTATAAAAAGATTTCTCTATCACATACCACCAAAGAGATTCTTTCGTATAAGGTATTATGGAGCAATACAGAGAGTGGCAAAGATAGATACTATCAAAACAATAGAGATAAAACCACAACAAACAAGAGTTAAGCCACAATGTAAAAAGTGTAAATGTAAAGATATACAAACAGTTGTAGTTGTAGATAGATATACAAGAGTAGTTCAAGGTATTATGACACCAAATATAGTACAACAAAAAAGGGAAATATTGCACTCTAATAGTATTTCCTCACAATTTTACAGAAGTTGTGATAGTGGTTAAGATGCAAATACAAAAAAGACAAACTAACTCACAAAACACTCTCTTTAAATTCTTAATAAAACTGCTATTGTCAAAAAATGAAAATAGAGTTGCTTTAACATTTAAAAGTAGACAAAAATCAAACATAAGAGATAACTTTTCATTAAAAAACCATATAATTGCAATTCAAAAACAAACTATAAAAGACAAATCCAATCACAAACTCCATAGCTTACATTCGTTCATATAACAAAGCGTAGAAACAACATTCTAGCACCAACAATATTAATCAAGTATTAATATTGTTGGTGCTAGAATGTTGCTTTACTAAATCGTTGTAAGTTCCCGCGGAGCGGAAACTTACAACGGCGAAGCTGAACCCTAAACGGGTCACCTACCATTTGTCGTATTCCGCTACGCTACATACAACAAATTGCAGGAGTCCCACATCAATG
>WFYP01000147.1 GCA_015490055.1 Nitratifractor sp. | reverse complement strand
CTTTATAAAAATACAATTTATCATAACTTGACAAACTTATAATATTATACTACTATTTTATTGTATTAATCTGCTTTTAAAGAAGTAGAATAGTGGATATGGCAATTTGTAAGATATTAATTAATAAAATTAAAAATATCTTATAATTTGCAATAGTAATATAGTTTTAAGGTGCAGAATGTCCAATAATTCACAATTAAATAGTTATTTGAAATATTTAGTTGTGGATTATCAGGCATTATGCTAAATATGATAAAACACAATCTTTTTGCACACGCAAATAGATTAAACAAACAAGGAGAAGACATGAGTTTAAAAAAAGGAATCATTATTGCTACTGCAGCTGCATTAGCATTAGGATTTACAGGATGTACACAACAAGCTGCTGCTAGTTCAGCAATGGGTGCAGGACACACAAAAGTAGTTAAGGCTGCTAACCCTTCAGATTTAGGTTTATATCCACCTAACGCACAACCAGGACACTGCTATGCTAAAGTATTAATTCCAGCTAAATATGCTACTAAAACTGAAAAAGTAACTGTAGATGAGGGTGGAGCTAAATTAAAAGTTATCCCAGCTAAATATGGTTATGCAACTGAAAAAAAATTAGTTAGAGAGCCTGGTTATAAATTAGTATGTAAGCCACCAGTATATAAAACTGTAACAGAGAGAGTATTAGTTAAGCCAGCTAGCTATAAATTAGTTACTGTTCCAGCTAAATACAAAACTGTAACAGAGAGAATTTTAGTATCTCCAGCTACTACTGAGTGGAAAAGAGGAAGTGGTGTTACTACTCCAATCGTTGGTGGTGGTCATGTGACAGGTGTAAACTGTCTTGTAAGAGTTCCCGCTAAATATAAAACTGTTACTAAAAGAGTAATGGTTACTCCTCCAACAACAAAAAGAATTCCTATTCCTGCACAGTACAAAACTATCACAAAAAGAGTGCTTGCTAAACCTGCTGAAACTGTAAAAATTCCAGTTCCTGCACAATATAAAACTGTAAGAGTTAAAAAAGTTGTAGAGCCAGCAAGAACAGTTACTTTAAAAACTCCTCCTAGATACACTACTGTAACTAAAAGAGTTAAAGTATCTAACGCATACTACACTTGGCAACCAGTTAATTGTAGAACTGTTCTTCACTAGAACTTAAGTTATTCCTCCTAACGGAGGAATTATCCTTGCTTATACATAACTTCATTATACTATTTCTTAACTATAATATTTAATACTCTAAAAATATTTTCAATAAAGTAAACTACTCATTATTTATCATAGCTTAATTCATAATTTTGATTAATAACTGAAGTTACTAAAAAAGTTATATTTGAATCTTTGGGCATTCGAAATCATAAACTTACACTTTCGAGAGAGTGACGCAATAACTATTTTTTAGCTTTTTACTTATTGTATTTTGTGAAGTTAGAATCGTGGCTATAAAAGATATCTACTGTATAGGAACATAAGAGAGTTAAGTTGATAAATCATAAAAAATTCTATCAGTTACTAAGAATATCTGTTTAGCATAGAAGAGATTATAGTTTCTCTCCTAATTCCATTGTAAAATAGTAGTAATTACCCTTTTTAACTATATACATACCTACATCACTAAATCTAGGGTTCATAATAATTTCGCAATGTGGTCTATCATTAATTAAATTTTGGATTGCCATTTTAAAATTAGGCATTAATTTATCACTCTTAGTAAGTTTAATATTAGTTCTACTTAAATTTTCACCTACAAGCAATCCTGGCTTTACAGGATAACCAAAGTATTTTATTCTATCTATAAATGTACTACCAATACCTATAGCACTCTTGGCAGGATCATATATACTTCCAGAACCAGCATGAGATACCACTCCACTCTCAGCCATATCTATTGAATGAGATTTTGCTGCATTTTCTAAAACTTTATTCCACTCTAAAGGTGTAGTTGGAGCAGCACATACTGCTCCTCTTGTTCTAATTTGATTAACATAAGATAGCATTTTACCTCTATAAGAGTCTATAGATGACACATTACTAATATTTGGAACACTTTTTTTTAATGTACTATTAGAAGTAGAGTTACTACAGCCACTATTTAAAATTAGTGCAAAGAAAGAGATAGATAATAAGATTTTACGCATAGAGATATCCTTATTTTTAATATAGGATAGCATATATTAATATTTATTAAAGAGAGTTGATAAATAATTTTATTATATGTTAAAATAAATAAGTGTGTAAAAAAGGTAATAAAAAAGTATAAAATATTGTAAAAGGAGTAGAGTTAATTACCTCTACTTCCTGGTTTTATTGCAGTGCTTCCCTCTTTACATAATGGACAGTTGCTAGGCTCATAAATTTCAAACTCAAAATCTGCAAGTGCAAATAGTGGTTTATCGGTTGGTAGTTTACACTCTGCTTTTGGAGCATTCTCTGTACCTTCTCTTTTACAAAAACCTCTATTTGCAAGTGCTGCAAAAGCTACAACATTTGCACCTAAAGATTCAATAATTTTAGCAGCTTCTAATGCAGAGCCACCAGTTGTAATTATATCTTCGCAAATTAGAACCTTTTCATCTTTAGATACCTCAAAACCTCGTCTTAGCTCCATCTCTCCACCTTTACGCTCTACAAATATTGAGCGTACACCTAAAGCTCTAGCAAGCTCATATCCGGCAATTACACCACCTAATGCAGGTGCGCATACTGTATCTACTTCTACACCAGCATCTTTAATTTGCTTTGCTAAAGCTGTTGCTAAAAGTTCAGCTCTTTTTGTATCTTCTAAAACTTTTGCACTCTGTAGATAGTTTGGTGAATGGTTGCCACTACTTAATATAAAATGCCCACTTAGCAGTGCTCCTGCGTCTTTGTAAATCTCTTCTATATTCATAATTTACACTTTTAAAATGTCGGCTTCTTTAGATTTTAAAGCCTCATCTATTAATGCTGTATGCTCATCTGTAAGCTTTTGAATCTTATCTTGAGCTTTTTTAGACTCATCTTCGCTAATCTCTTTATCTTTTTCTAATCTTTTAATTTTATTATTTGCATCTTTTCTAACATTTCTAACAGCAACTTTTGCCTTCTCTGCCATAGATTTCGCTTGTTTTACAATTTGTTCTCTCTGCTCAACTGTCATAGGTGGGAAAAATAGCTTAATAAAATCACCATCGTTATTTGGATTAACTCCAATATTTGCTTGCTGAATTGCTTTTTCTATATCTGGCAGTAAGTTTTTCTCCCATGGAGAGATAGCTATTGTTGTAGCATCTAAACTTGTTACACTTGCAACTTGGTTAAGTGCTGTAGGAGTTCCATAGTAATCTACTTTTATATGATCTATAACAGATGTTGTAACCTTACCAGTTCTAAGAGTTGCAAACTCTTTTTTCATAGAGTCAATACTCTTTTTCATATGGTCTGCTGTTTCGTTAAATATCTCTTCTAACATACTATAATCCTTCGATAAAAATTTAATTATATTTTAACTATATTTAGGTTTGAAGTAGTTTATTGCATGATGTTAATTAGATTTATTACTGTCGTGCCAGCCACAACTAGTAGCTGTAGGTACTATTTACTAGAGTTTTTATCAGTTTTAGCTATAGGAGCAGATGGTGCATTAGTGGTTTTTGGAGCAGGAATAACTTTATCTATAGTTTTTACTGTATCTACCGCACTAGATTTACTATCTTTTGAGTATAAATACCCAAGTGTTAAAGTATTAGCAACAAATAAAAATGCTAATAAAAAAGTAATTTTAGTTAAAAATCCCGCTGGACCCTTTGCTCCAAAAAGTGATTCGTTACTTCCACTATATGCACCTAAACCGATGCTTGAACTCTTTTGTAAAAGTACTGCGATTGTTATTAAGATAGCCAAAACTATCTGAACGATAAATAGAGCTGATGTCATGATATTCCTCTGTTATATAAAGTTTACCCCAAAAAAATTGGATATAATTGGCGCGATTATATCCAAATTAAGCTTTAGGAACTAATTTTAGAATGCGAATAAAAGAACAATTTAGCCAAAATGCCAAAAATTATTATAAATATAGCATAATTCAACAGCAAGGTGCAGAACTTTTAGTAAATAAACTACCAAAAGAGATTGGCACTATTTTAGATATAGGTTGTGGCAGTGGCAGGGTTTATAATACACTAAAAAACAACAATATAAATTTTAATAAATTTTATGGTGTCGATTTTTCTGAAGATATGCTAAAACTACACCCAAGAGATAAGAGCATAGAGTTACAAATTGCAGATTTCAACTCAGACTCTTTTGCAAGATTATATAGTAACTCTTCTATAGATATTGCAATATCTTCATCATCTTTGCAGTGGGCTAAAGATATCAATAAAACCTTTAAATATATTAACTCTATTGCTCCAAAAACTGCACTATTTATCTTTACATCAGGTACATTCAAAAGTTTACATAAAATAGTTTCAGTAAAATCTCCTATACATACTAAAGAGAGTGTATTGAATGCATTTAATAATAACTTTAAAAAGCTAGAAATTGAACATTTAAATTTTAAACTTGAATTTAATAACACTTTAGATATGTTACGCTACATTAAAAAAAGTGGGGTAAGTGGCGGTGGATTTGGCTTGCAGTATAAAGAGATAAAAAAAATTATACAAGAGTATAAATTAAACTATTTAGAGTTCGAAGCTCTACTTTTAATTGGAGATAGCAAATGAAAATAGATGAATATAAAAACTTAATAACGCAACATAAATTTTTTGAAGCGCATGAGGTATTAGAGGAGTTTTGGTTTCCTAGAAGAAAAGATAAAACTAAAGAGGTTTTAATAGTTAAAGGCTTTATAAATGCAGCAGTTTCATTCGAGCTTAAAAAGCGTGGTAGAGAAAAAAATAGCAAAAAAATTTGGCAAGTTTATTTAAAATTTAGCCAACTTATCGATGCATATGATATAGAATTTCAAGAGTTAAGAATTTTTATAGAAAAGTTTGCAAAAAGCTACCTATAGCGTGCTATAATTATATTAAAAGTTTGGAGTTTTGATGAAAAAAATATTATATATTATATTACCTATATTAGCAATTTTTATTGCCATATTTGTGGTACTATTTACACCTACAGGCAGCAATGCAATTATTAAACCGATTGTAAATAAGACTTTGGCAAAAAAGATAAAAGAGCCAAAAATTGAGATTACAAAATTAGATAGTAAATATGGGTACATAAATGTAGATGCAAAAGTTAGTAATGGCATTAAGTTAAATACAAAAGGCAATGTAGACT
>WFYP01000146.1 GCA_015490055.1 Nitratifractor sp. | reverse complement strand
CATCTGCGGGAATTTATAAAAGAAAATACTTTTACCTCTTTAGCACGACATAATATATAATAAGTGACAACATAATAATAGTAGATACCATATCAACAACTGATATTTTTTCAATACTATTTACTAATTTTAAAACTTTTAAATTACCAAAAAATATATCAAATAAATATCCAAAAATTATACTTAATATTGCGATTGTTCCAACATATATAGCTAGAGATTTTTTACCAAACATTTGAGCTACTACTCCCATAGTAATAGTATTTGTGGCTGGACCTGCGCTTAAAAATGCAAATGCTGCACCTGCACTCATTCCACTTAAAACAAATGCTGCTGCTATAGGTAAAGAGGCAGTCGCACAAACATATAAAGGCATAGCAACTATTAAAACCATAAAATAAGTTAAAAATCTATTGTCATAAATTGTTGCTAACATCTCTTTAGGTAAAAATGTTGTAAAAATCGCACCTAGTATCAGACCAAAAAGTAGAGATTTAGCAATATCTTTAAAGAGTGTATTAAAGGCATAATCAAATACAGATTTTATAGAGAACCCCTCACTCTTAGATTCGCTAGAGCAACAACTGCCACCACTACAACAGCTATCTTCACTCTCTTTAGTGGGTGTCCTAGAAAAACTTGTAGTTGCAACTTGTGGCTTTGATAACGAATTGTTTAAAGTAAAGCTATTTTTAGTTTTAGTATCTTCGCAACTATCATCACTGCAAGCACAACCTCTACTTTGAACATCTTGTATATCCTCTTTAGAACCAAAAATATTTTCTATAATTCCAACAATAATTGCAATTATTACAGAAGTTATAACTCTATATATAGTAAAAAACCAACCAAAAAAGCTATATGTTGCAGCGATAGAATCTACTCCTGTTATAGGTGTAGATATTAAAAAGCTCTGCACAGCCCCACGGCTAGCACCCTCTTTTTGCAAAGACTTAGCAAGTGGCACAACCGAGCAAGAGCAAATAGGCAGAGGAATACCAAAGATAGTAGCCTTAATTACAGAGCCTAGTGAACTTTTACCTAAATGTTTAGATATAAAATCACTAGGCACAATCTGCTTTAAAAAACCTGCAATAATTAATCCTAAAAGTATATAAAAACTCATAGCACTAGCAAGTAGAAAAAAGTTTTCAAAAAATTTGTATATTAAATCCATAACAGTTCCTAGATAATAAATTATTATATATTAACAGAATTAAACTTAATATTGAGAATGATTATTATTAGAGGTGCCTATCATTGCCATTAAGTTAAGAGTTTTAACTCCATAAAATGCATAAAGCTTAAAGTACTAAGCTAAAAGCTAGCCACTGCGTCATTCCCGTGGAAACGGGAATCCACAGTTTAAATTGTCAAAAAAGTTAAATTGAAACTTATAGGCAATAAAAATTGTAGATTCCCGTTTTCACGGGAATGACGGCGGTAGTAGATTATCAATTTTATTTGATAATTAATTCCATTAAATGGTTATATAATCATCAAATTAATGGCATTTGAGGTGCCCATAAGAAGATGTTGTGGCATAAACACCACAACATTGTAAAAATTAAAAGTTTTCTGAAATCATAAATGCAAGTTCTAATGCTTGGTTTGCATTTAATCTTGGGTCGCACTGTGTGTGGTATCGGCTAGATAAATCATCTGCTGTAATAGAGCAACTAGCACTTCCTGTACACTCTGTTACATTCTCACCAGTCATCTCTAGGTGTACTCCTGCTGCAACTGTGCCATTCTCTTGATGAATTTTAAAGAAGCTCCTAACTTCTGAGAGTATATTATCGAAATCTCTAGTTTTAAAGCCAGTTGAGCTCTTCTCTACATTTCCATGCATTGGGTCTATCGTCCATACTACATTTTTACCAGCATCTTTAACAGCTTTTAGTAGTGGTGGGAATAGTTCATCTATTTTATCTGCACCCATTCTAACAATTAGATTCAGTTTACCCTCTTCATTATCTGGATTTAATGCACTAATTAACTCTACCAACTCATCTGCTTGCATAGTAGGTCCAACTTTACAGCCAATAGGGTTTTTTATGCCTCTAAAATACTCTAAGTGTGCACCATCTAAATCTCTTGTTCTATCACCAATCCAAAGCATATGAGCTGATGTATTATAGTAATCATTACTCAAACTATCTACTCTTGTTAGAGCCTCTTCGTAATTAAGAAGTAGTGCTTCGTGCGAAGTATAAACAGTTGTCTGCTTTAACTGTGGCGTATTTTCAGGAGTTAAACCAGCTGCTTTTAAAAACTGCATTGTTTTATCTATTTGGCAACTAATCTCTTCATACTTTTGCCCTATTGGGTGAGTTTTTATAAAGTCTAAGTTCCATCTATGTACTTCATTTAAATTTGCCAATCCACCACGAGAAAATGCTCTTAGCAAGTTCATTGTAGCAGCAGATTGATAGTATGCTCTAACCATTCTGTATGGGTCTGGCTCTCTAGCTTCAGCACTAAAAGCAATATCGTTAATAATATCACCTCTATAGCTTGGAAGCTTTTCTCCATTTTTCTCTTCAAAATCACTACTTCTTGGCTTTGCAAATTGCCCGGCAAGTCGCCCAATTTTAACCACTGGCTTACCACTAGAGTATGCAACTACTACAGACATTTGTAAAATCAGTTTAAATAAATTTTTTATTGTGTCGGCGTTAAATGCAGCAAAACTCTCAGCACAATCTCCACCTTGAATTATAAACGCCTCTCCCCTACCCGCTTTTGCTAAGTCAGCTTTTAAATTTCTAGCCTCTCCTGCAAAAATTAGTGGTGGAAAATTTTTTAACTGTTGCTCTATCTCTTTTAGTGCCTCTTTATCTTTATATTCTGGTTGTTGCTTTATTGGAAATGCTCTCCAACTACTAGGACTCCAACTCATTAAATATCCTTTAATTTCTATAAATTGGCAAGATTATACCCAAAAATCTTTAGAATAAAAGGTTAGCTCCTAACTCTTTTATCTCTTTTACTTTATGAAAATGGTAGGTTTTGTAATCTTTAGTCTCAACATCAAGTAAAAATAGCTT
>WFYP01000145.1 GCA_015490055.1 Nitratifractor sp. | reverse complement strand
GTATAGGTATAATATATAAAAGTATTCAAAGGATAAAATATAGAAACTTTAAATGAATTGATTTTATGGTGGCATTGGGTGGCTTTTGGGCTTGTTTTGTTGCTTTTAGAATTATTGAGTGGGACATTTTTTATTTTAACACTTGGGATAGCTGCAATTATCGTTGGCATTGTTTCATTTTTGATGCTACTTAGTTTTAATTGGGAACTTAGTTTATGGATAGTTCTTTCGCTAATAGGTATATTTATATGGTATAGACGCATAAGAAAGAGCAAACGCTCAAAGGTTGGGCAATCTGATTATGCCCTTAATACTATTGGAACTGTAATTAAGAAAATAGAGCCAAATGGTAGAGGCGAAGTTGCTTTTGATACTCCGGTACTTGGCAACAGCACTTTAATAGCAACAAGCGATGAAGCTATAGATGTAGGCAAGAGAGTAAAAATTGTAAAAGTTAAAGGACAACTTATAGAGGTAAGGAGAGTAGATGGATAATCAAGCACTTAATGTATTAGTGATTTTAGCAGTAGTTGTTGTAGCGACTATAGTTAAAGGGGTTAAAATTGTGCCACAAGGTGAAGAGTGGGTAATTGAGAGATTAGGAAAATTCAATCGCATACTTAAGCCAGGATTAAATATTATAATCCCATTTATTGACAAGGTTAGAGAAAGAGTTTCAACGAGAGATATTATTTTAGATATTCCAGAACAAGAGGTGATTACAAAAGATAATGCTGTAATTGTTACAAATGCGGTATCTTTTATTAAGGTAACAAATCCTGTTGATGCAATTTACGGAATTGAAAACTTTAAATTGGCGATTGTAAATTTAATTATGACAACACTGCGTTCTATTATAGGAGAGATGAATCTTGACGAAGCATTATCAAATAGAGAGCAGATAAAAAATAGGCTTAAAGAACAAATTATAGATGATGTTGCTGATTGGGGTGTAACTGTAAAATCGGTTGAGATTCAAGATATTAAACCAAGCCGTTCTATGCAAGAGTCTATGGAGCGTCAAGCTGCGGCTGAGAGAGAGCGAAGAGCAGTAGAAACAACCGCTGAGGGTAAGAAGAATGCTATGATTTTAGAAGCTGAAGGTAAGTTACAAGCATCTAGAAAAGAGGCCGAAGCACAAGTTGCCCTTGCAGATGCCTCTGCAAAAGCGATAGAGATGATAAGCGAAAAAATTGCCGATAAAGAGTTGCCTGCAATGTTCCTACTTGGAGATAGATATATCAATTCTCTTGAGGCAATAGGTAAAAGCCAAAACTCAAAAATAGTAGTTTACCCTGCTGATTTACAAAGTGCTATTAAAGGAATGCTAGGTAATTTAAAGGGTTAAAAATATAAGGGCACCTCCATTGCCATTAAGTTAAGGATTTTACATCCATTTTTTGGCTTTAAACTCAAAGCCGAAAGCTTAAAGCTAGCCACTTTGTCACTCCCACGAAAGTGGGAGTCCACGATTTTAACTGCCTAAAAGTTGAAAAAATATTTTTTCGGCAGTTTAAACTGTGGATTCCCGTTTCCACGGGAATGACATGTTGCAAGCTTTTGGCTTTGTGCTTTAAGCTTTAGGCATTTTATGGAATTAAAACTCTTAACTTAATGGTAATGAAGGGCACCTCTAATAATAGGTAATACCCACAATGGGCAATGCAAATGTAAGGTTGTGCAAGAGATTTATGAATCCTAGCTATGCCTAAGATGACTTAAATATCTTGTGCAAGATTGCGTTTGCATTGCCCACCCGAAGGGCATCTCTAGCTTTCCTCTATGCGTCGTTACATCTTTTTTGAATTAGCCCAGCTAGTCCTGCAAAAATGTGCCTAGCCTAGAGAAAAGCTAGAGATGTTGTGGGTATCACCTATTTTTAGAGGTGCCCATAAATATAATTAATCCCAAATTCAAGAGCTGTATTGTATTTAGTCATTACTCTCTTCTTTTGGATATATTTTTACAGCTGTTCCTGTTATATAGTAGTGATGATTTGTAGATATATTACCGGAAACTTTATGGTTGTAATCGGTGCTAATTGTTCCATGTGTTGATGTAGTATAGTTTACTTGGTATTTTAAAATACCATTTGCTCCTGCTCTATAAGCTTGTAGATATAAATATGCATCAGCAAGTTTTCTATTATTAACAGAGCTTGCTTCAACATGCCCTACATAGTCGTAATCGTATCCTTTTGGCACATCTTCCATTGTGTTTATAAAAATCATATCTTTTAACTGAGGATAAATTTTATATAATAAAGAGTTTGTATAGGCACTCTCTTCACTATCTAAAACAGCAGAACTCGTTACAATTCCCCAAATTACAGGGTAGCTTAAAAATGCAAAACGCAAAAATGGTATTTTTTTTGTATTGTTATGGTAAAGCAAAGAAGCTATACCTATAGAAGCTAAATATATAATAACTGCTAATACAATAAAATAAACCGCTGCTTTAATAGCTATAATTATTGAATCTATAGGATGAAGAGCTTGCATCCAATTTTTTGAAATCGGCTTTAGTATAGATAGATAAATTAGTAAAAAGAAAAAATTGAGCACAGCGGTATATACAAACCACCACCATATAAACGAAAAAGGGAAATCATCTTTAAATTTTACATGCATCATATAATGCCAAGTATCTAACAAAGAGTGAAAATAAAATGGTATATCTATAATATGTTTTAAAATAAATTTTAAATTAATTGGATGATGCATATTAATATAAGCACCTACCATTCCTAAAATACCCATTAATGTTGAGCCAATAAATATTACTATTTTATTACTGCTCTTGTTTTCATCGTAACCTAATAATAAATTAGACATTTTAGTTCTCCTTTGATAGTAAATGAAATTTTACCATAAAATTTAAATATAGATAAAAATATGTTACAATTTCTCTTTTAAAAGAGAACCGGATTTTATTTAGCCCATAGAATAATTCTAAAACGAGATTGCAAAGATTGTTATTATAAAATAGATTAAGGACATACATTGAGTAAATTTAATAAGCCTTATGGCTTAAAAAAGTTATCGTTAAAAAAGATTTTAAGGTGGAAGTTTGGGCTTTTGTTTAAGAATAGAGGCGAGAATGAAGTTTTAGAGTTAAATGTTTGCAATTTGGAGCCAAAAGATTTAGAGAGCAGAGAAGATTTTATAATTTGGCTAGGGCATGCGACATTTTATATGCAAATAGATGGGGTTAAAATATTAACTGACCCCGTTTTTTGGGATGTACCTCTTTTTAAAAGATTAATACCAATGCCAATAGAGCCAAAATTTCTAAAGCCAGATATTATACTTATTAGCCACGGGCATTATGACCACTTTGATGTAAAATCTTTAAAAGCTTTAGATATTTATAAAAAGCAAACTAAAATTATAGTGCCGTTAAATCTATCTAAATACCTTAAAAAAGGGGCGAATGTTGTCGAGCTTGATTGGGATGAAGAGTATAGCTATAAAGGCATTAAAGTTACCGCAGTAGCTGCGTCGCATTGGCATAGGCGAAAGCTCTTTGATTTTAATAAATCTTTATGGTGCAGTTTCTTAATTGCAGGCAAAGATAAAAGTATATTCTTTGCAGGAGATAGTGCGTTTGATAGCCACTTTGAAGAGATTGCAAGAAAATATAAAACCGATATAGCCCTTATGCCAATAGGCGCGTATGAGCCAAGAGAGATAATGCAGTATAATCATATGAACCCGCAAGAGGGGTTAAATGCAGCCAAAATATTAAAAGCAAAAAAGATGTTTCCATACCATTATGCAACATTTAGATTAACCGAAGAGCCTATAAACGAGCCGCTTGAGTGGATAGAGAGGCTTGCTAAAGAGACAAAAGAGTTAAAGGTAAAAGCTCTAAAGCCCGGAGAGGTAGAAAAAGATATATAGACTTGTTGCGATATAAGGATACACTATAAATAGACTTTAAAGGAGTAGCCATAAAAAAAGAAACTTATGTAATCGGAGATGTGCACGGCTGTTACTATACCCTTTTAGATTTAACTGCCAAGCTTCCTCAAGATGCAGATTTAATTTTTGTAGGCGATTTATGTGATAAAGGGCTTTATACTAAAGAGGTTATTAGTTTTGTGAAAGATAGCGGTTATAAATGTGTATTGGGTAATCACGATGTGCATATGAGGATGCATTTAAAAAATGCATTTGCAGGTAAGTATAATGCTTGGAGCACTCACGATAAATTTGCCGGCTATGCAACTGTAAACAGTTATAGTAATGAAAAAGATGAGCTTATAGACGAGCATATAACCTGGCTTCATACTCTGCCGGCATTTATAGAGATAGATAAATACCTAATAACCCACGGTTTTGGTTTACCATTTTATAAATCTAAACACCCAAAAAGAGAGTTTATGTTTAGAGTTAATCGCTTAAGCAATACTCAATATAATGAATTTTACGATAAAGATTATGAAAAATTCGATATTATTAACATTTTCGGACACGACTCGTTTCCAGAAGTTCAAATTGCCAAAAACTACTATGCAATCGATACCGATGTAAAACGGGGCAATAAACTAACCGCTATTGAACTTGGCTCTATGAAAATTATAGATACACCAACAAATAGCAAAGATTTAAAGGGATAATATGAGGAATATATACTTAATAATAGCAAAGCAGATAGTAGAAGAGGCAGGTAGGATTATTAGAGAGGCTAGAGTTACAAACACCTTTAGTTATAATATGAAAAACGATAATACACCAGTTAGTAATATAGACCAGCAAGTTCAAGATTATATGACAAAAAGATTAAAAGATAGTTTTGATATTCAGGTAATGGGAGAGGAGAATTGCGATAGTATTGACGAGCGCAAACCATACTGGGCGATTGACCCAATAGATGGAACTTGGGCGTTTATAACGCATGAGAATACATCGGCAATTAATCTATCTTTAATAGAAAACGGAGAAGTTACAGTTGCTATTGTATATAATCCGTTTACGAATGAGTTTTTTCAAACTGAGAAAAATGCTAAGTCTTACATTGGTATGCTAACTTTGCCATTAAGAGAGTCTAATACTCCGGTAGAGGTGGTTAATTTTAAAGCAGAGAGGGAGCATCCGATAGTTAAAACGCTAAATCAGTTATTTAAAGAGGATAAGGTAAAAAAGCTAACATCAATAGGCGGTTCTACCGCGTATTCTATGTGTATGGTTGCAAAGGGTGCATTTAGCAATTATATAGCAAGATTTGAAGAAAATGCACACCCTTGGGATTTATCGGCTGCTTGTTTGATTGTTAGAAATAGTGGCGGTTTTGTTACGGATTTAAGCGGTAAAGATATAGAACCAATTCACCATAAAGGTTATATTATAGCAAGTGCAAACGCTAAAGCAAGAGATGAGTTTTTAGAGATGGTTAATGCTATTATGAATTAAAGGGGCATTATGAAAGCTGTAGATTACAACCAGGTAGCAAGATTTGAGGCGGCAAGCGAGCTTTTGAATATATTTATGAGCATCTGTATTGCTCTTAAAAAAAGAGATGCAAAATATGCTAAAGAGTTAGAAGATAAGCGTTTTGAGACTAGAAGATTAAAGCAAAAGTTAAAAACTCAAGATGATGAAATGGTTAAGATTATAAGAGAGAGATATGGCAAGATTGTAAGAGAGTATTACAAAAATCCAAAAGATTTTAAATTAAGTAAATCTTTTTTTGATTTATCTGTATAGGGCTCTTAATGCTATTAAATTAAGGTTTTATATGTCCATTAATCGGCACAAAGCTTAAAGATAAAAGCAGAAAGCTTACTACTGCGTCATTCCTGGTCAAGCCGGGAATGACGAAATGCTTTTCTCTGTTTGCTTTTGGCTTTGAGCTTTAAGCTTTTTGCATTTTATGGATGTAAAATTTTTAACTTAATGTCATTGAAAGGGTTAGTATGAATTTAGATGCAAGTAATCCACGCTCGTTTTATCTTAGTGAAGATGAGAATCAAAGAGTTTTCGAAAGAGAAATTATACCAATACTTAACAAAGATTTCGATTTATCGCAGAGCAAAAACCCTACAGCTTATTTAACAGCCGGATTGCCAGGAGCCGGTAAATCTTCGCTTGTTGGGTTAATGCTTGAGGAGACAAAAAATAGTAAAACATTTATAGCAAATAGCGATGAGATGCGTCCATACCACCCATATTTTAAAGAGGCGGTAGATATGTTCGGAAGCAATGCCGGAGCAGCTGTTCATAAAGATGCCTCTATCTTTTCGGAAAAATCGATAGCTTACGCACAAGAGCAAAGAGCAAATTTTATAGTAGATGGCACAATGCGAGACCCCAAAAAGGTAAAAGAGTTAATTTTATCTTTAAAAGCTAATGGATACAAAATAAAAGTTATAGCAATAGCGGTTAATAAATACGAATCTCTACACGGTATATTTAACAGATACCTAAAACAATACGAAGACAGCCCAACAACTGCACGATTTGTAGAGCCTAAATTTATAGAAATCGGCAAATCTAAAATATTAGAGAGTATAAAAGTGCTTTATAGTGAGCATATCGATGAACTTAAAGTTTTCGATAGAGACCATAAT
>WFYP01000144.1 GCA_015490055.1 Nitratifractor sp. | reverse complement strand
TGACAAACTTATGACTGCAATGAATACTACTGAAGCGTAGTTTTTAGAGCAGGAGTTATTTCTCCTGCTCCTGTATCGTTTTATAGAGCTTCTTTTTAGTGGTTTTATAAAGTGATTTAATTTTAAAAAAGGGTTTTTTATGGCATCTGCATCGGCTCAGAGTTTATCAATTAACATGGTTATGTCAACGGCGATTAAGGGGAGTAACTTCCTCCAAATGTCCGTGAATAAGCTTCATACTTATGCGAGAAAAGTAGAAAAAATAAATCTTTTAGGTGCTACAAAATTTCCACTTCTTAAAAAAAATCTTAATAGTTTAGATAACCATTTAGGGCATATACGAAAAACTACTGCAAAGATAAGTGCGAATCCGATTAAGTTAGATGTTCAAACATCAAGAACGAGTTTAAAAGAAGCTCGTAAGGATATGACAGGCATAGAACATGATGCAAAGCAAATTATGTTTTATACAAAAAAAGCAAGTGAAAATCTAAGAGCTGGTGCAACTGTTCAAAATAAATCAATGCATAAAAAAGCTAAAAGTTCTCAATCTAACTCATCTGCTATTGGTGCTTTAGGAATAGCTACTGCAATAGTTTTACCATTTAAAGCGAGTATTGATTTTGAAAGCAATATGGCTCGTGTAGGTGCTTTAGCAAATGTTGATAAAAAATCAAAAGAGTTTAAAGAGTTGCAATCTACTGCATTAAAGCTTGGTAGAGAAACTGAGTGGAGTGCTAACCAAGTTGCAAAAGCAATGCAATATACTTCAATGGCTGGATTAAGTGCAAATGAAACAATAGCCGCTATGCCAAGTCTTTTAAGTCTGGCTACTGCAGGTGCTACTGATTTAGCATCTACTTCAAACATTGCTACTAACATTATGGGTGGTTTTGATTTTAAAGCTACAGATACTATTGATGGCATGAGTGCTATGACTTATGTCGCTGATATTATGGCAAAGACAATAACAACTTCAAATGTAAGTATGGAATCACTTGGAGATACAATGAAATATGTTTCTCCTGTTGCTAAAAAAGCAGGTATGAGCTTACAAGAAGCTTCTGCTATGGCTGGTCTTTTGGGAAATATAGGAATTTCAGGAAGTCAAGCTGGTACAACTTTAAAAAGTATGTTGTCGCGTTTATCAGCACCTCCAACTGAGGCTAGAAAAGCATTAAATGAGTTAGGATTATCTACTAAAGATTTACAAGGAAACTTAAAGAGTGTACCTCTTCTTCTATCAGAGGTATCAAAAGCAACAAGCAAAATGGGTAATGCTGATCAACTGAAGTATATGTCTAAGATATTTGGACTTGAGCCAATGGCAGGAGCTTCAAAACTTGTTGATTTGGCAGGTGCTGGAAAGTTGCAAGAGTATGTATCTATTGTAAAGCAGTATAAAGGTTCTGCAAAGAAAATAGCTGATGCTCAGTTGGAAACTGTAGCTGGACAAATGAAGATTTTAAGTTCAGCCTTTGAGGGTCTTAGTCTGAGTGCTACTTCTGGTCTACTCGCTCCGTTAAAGGGAATTGTAATTGGTATAACTTCTGTAGTTAGTGCTGTGACTTGGATTACAGATACATTTCCAATTGCTGGAAGTGTTGTTTTAGGTTTAGGTTCTACTCTCGCAGTTGGAACTATTGCTCTCATGGCGTTTGGATTTGCTTCTAATATGTTAAGTGGAAGTTTAACTCGTGGTATTTTTCTTCTAAAAGGTTTTGGTACAGGTCTCTTGAAAGTTTCTATGTATGCAAAAACAGGGTTAATTTATGGATATAGAATAGCTTTAAATGTTTTATCTTTTAGTGCGAGAGTTGCTGGAGGTGCTATTAAATTCGCGGCTCGTTCTATTCTTTGGCTTGGTAGAGCTTTACTTATGAATCCGATAGGTTTAGCAATAACTGCTATTGCTGGAGCCGCTTATTTGATTTATTCAAATTGGGATTATTTGAAAGTAAAAACTATTGAGATTTTTAATTCTGTAGCTAGTTTTATAAGCTCAGTAGGTATCGGAATAAAAAACACTTTTATAGCTATGTTTAATTGGTCTCCGATTGGTTTGATTGTTAATAATTGGGGAAAAATTGGAGGTTATTTTAGAGGGATAGCAAACAGTATTAAAAAGCCGTTTGTGTCGTTTTTTGATTGGATAAGCTCAAAATTTAAAGCTGTTTTTGGTTTGATAGATAAAGCTAAAAGTGTTGTAAATGCTCCGATAGATGCTGTAAAAAGTGGAGCTTCTAAACTTTGGAGCGGTACTAAATCATTTTTTGGTTTTGGAGATGATAAAAAAGAACCTATCAAAAGCAAAATACCAAAAGCTGGTGTGCCTGTTAATAATGTAGATTTTAAACCCTCTTCTCTAAAAGAGGCTCAAATAGCTCAAGTGCCATTAGAGAGTGTGAGCGATGTAACGGCTGGTGCGATAAATGAAACTAAATCATTTATGCAAAATAATACAAACACAAGTAATAGTACAGGTGTAAATCAAACAATCACTAACCACATAACAGTTCATGCAACTGATGGGAAAATTGATGAGGAAGATTTATACGAAAAATTTGCAAGGGTTCAAAAGAGAGTCGCTCAAGATGAGCAGGATTTACAATTACAAGATATAGCCGTTTAAGGAGCTTTAATATGAATAAGTGTGAGTGTGGATGTAATGCTGAGTATATGATACGAGGCAAATGGTACTGTGCTAAATGTACGGTTGAAGTAATTTAAGGAGATAGACAGATGAAAAAAATAGTTTTAATAATGATGATAGTGGCTTCGCTTTTTGCGAATGAGTGGGAATATGCAAAAGTTAAGTATGTGATTGATGGGGATACTCTTATGCTTCAAAAAGGTAGTTCAAAACCTTTTAAAGTTCGCTTGATTGCTCTTGATACTTTTGAAAATAAATTTAATCATAGAGTTTTTGGACAGTTGGAAATACTTAAAAATGTGCATCCAATGAGTAAGCATAATACAGTTAAAAAAGTTATAGCTCTCGGTTGGGATGCTCAAAAATATGTAAGTGCGA
>WFYP01000143.1 GCA_015490055.1 Nitratifractor sp. | reverse complement strand
GATATAGGCTCTTTAGAGAGAAATAATATTATAAAATATATAAGAAGATTATGGAGCGAAGGTGACTATACTATCCGTAAAAATATTATAGATTTTTTAGAAGAGCAATTTAGCTTTAGGAAAAATGAGAAAAAAGATAAAGTAGAGTTAATTCTTTCATTTTTAAACGATACAGAGACAACTCCACAAGAAGATGAGTTTATTTTATCGGAATTTATAGATAAAAAAGTTGCTAAAATTACAAAAGATAAAGTTTTAAGTAAGCTAGCATATTTAAGAATGAATGATATATTAAATGAATACTCTAAAGAGTTGAATATAGAGTTTGTGGGTAACGATACAATAGAGTTTACTAAGCCACATATTGCGAAATTAAAAGATTTTGATATAGAGGTAAATTTAATTCATTCAATCTCTTTAGGTATCTCTTTAAATACTCTTGTAAAAAAAGAGAAATCAGAAGCTATAGAGCATTTAAAAAGCTTAAAAGAGTATGCAACCCTTAATAAAGCTAGAGAGTTAGAGGAGTTTATAGCTAAGGTATCTAAAATAGAATACTTGGGAGAAGATAGACTATTAGAGATTCTAAAAGCTCTGAAAGAGCCAGTTAGAAATCTTTACCACTGCTCTATTCCATCTAAAATAGTTAAAAAGATTGTTAAGAGTTTAGATAAAGAGATAAATATTTCGCATAATAGATTAAATTATATCCTCTCTAAAGAGTTTACTATAGGGCTTTTTGATGAAAAGTTAGAGTATGATGTATTATTAGATTATGAGAAAAATGCACTATATAGTTCAATTTGGACTAATAATATTGGTACTATATTAGATGATTTCTATGAAGTAAACTCTAGGTTAAAAGAGAATTTTAGAGTATATATCGAAGAGTTAATAGATAAGATGCAAGAGAGTGCTAAACCTTTAGAGTTCGATTTGAACCATTTAAAAGAGTATATTTTTAGATTTATTGCACCAGTAGTAGAGACTAACCGCTCTTTGAATTTAAAGAATAAAGTTGCAAAAAGAGTTCTGTATCACTTTAATGAAGATATTAAAGAGGATAAAGACAAACACAAACGACAAGAGTTACTTGCAAAGACTATTCGTGACTTTAAACAACTCTTCCCTACTGCAAGAAGTCTGAATAGAGAGATTATATTTAATGTTGGACCTACAAATAGTGGTAAAACCTACTCTGCCCTGCAAGAGTTAAAGAGTGCAGAGACTGGTTTTTATTTAGCACCGCTTAGACTGCTTGCATTAGAGGGGTATGAAGATTTAAATAGAAGTGGAGTAAACTGCTCGTTAATAACTGGTGAAGAGGAGATAATTGACGAAGACTCTACACACATAAGCTCTACTATAGAGATGATAAATCCAGATATAGAGGTCGAAGTTTGTGTAATTGATGAAATTCAAATGATAGGCGATAGAGATCGTGGATGGGCTTGGGCAAATGCATTAATTGGAGCTCCTGCTAAAAAAGTTATATTAACTGGCTCTAGCGATGCACTCGAAGTAGTTAAAGAGATTGCTAAATATTTAAACGAGCCATTAAAAATTGTAGAGTTCGAGCGTAAAAACCCATTACAAGTTATGGATAGAGCAACACCTATAAACAAGTTGCAAAAAAATACAGCTATAGTAACATTCTCTCGTAAAGATGTTTTGGCTCTTAAAAATAAAGTATCTCCATTTTTTGATGTATCGGTAGTTTATGGAAACCTATCTCCAGAAGTTAGACGCGAAGAGGCAAGACGCTTTAGAGAGGGTGAGAGCCAAATTTTAATAGCTACCGATGCCATAGCTATGGGGCTTAACTTGCCAATAAAGACTATACTATTTGCAAGAGATAATAAGTTTGATGGATTAAGAAGGCGTGAGCTAACAACTTCTGAGATTTTGCAAATTGCTGGGCGTGCAGGCAGATATGGTTTACATGAAAAAGGGTTAGTTGGTGCACTCGACTTCCCTACCCTACTGACTATAAAAGGCAAATTTAAACAGAAGTTAGAGCCTATTAAGTTACCAATTTCAGTAATGGCATCTTTAGAGCATGTACTCTTAATTGGCGAAATATTGCAAACAAATAACTTGTATGAGATATTAGACTTTTTTGCTTCTAATATGGAGTTCGAAGGTCCATTTGTAGCTGCAAATATCGATTCGATGATAGAAGTTTCTAAAATTGTAGATGAGTACAATTTAGATTTAGTCTCAAAATACCATTTAGCTTGTGCACCAGTATCTATTAATTCTCCATATTTGCAAAAGGTGTTTCATAGATACATTAAACATATCGAAAATGGCGAAGTTGTTCCATTTAGCGAAACTAAAAATTTACCTAAAAAGGCAATAAGTTATAACGCCCTACTTAATGCAGAAGATAGAGTAAAAGAGGTCTCTTTATATCTGTGGCTAAGTTTTAAATTTAGCGATAAGTTTTTAGAAACCGACAAAGCAAGAGCCACAAGAGATAATTTAAACAAATATATAGAGAAATCGCTAAGAGAAGCTAACTTTACCAAAGAGTGTAAACGCTGTGGTAAAGAGTTGGATATTAGCTATAGATTTATGATATGTGATGATTGCTATAGTAAAACTAGAAGAGGCTACAGAAAGAGAAAAAATGAGAAATAGAGTATATTTAAGCAATAAAGAGGCTACTAAATTTAGCTTTAAACAAAGCCCAGAGACATTTAAAGTGGTAGAGAATACTTTAGTTAAACCACAAAAGCATGGAGATTTTAGACTATTAGAAGTTACAAAAACCTCTATATCGACAATAGAGCTTATCGAATATATCGCAAGTGTGCTAAAGATAAAAGAGAAAGAGATAAGCTACGCAGGGCTTAAAGATAAGCATGCAGTTACAACACAATACTTAACCTTGCCACGCAATATAAGTGTAAAAAAGTTTAAAAGCAGTGATAGAGTAAATATTAAAGAGATAGGCTTTTGTGATAAACCAATAAAAGTAGGAGAGCTTAGAAGCAACAGTTTCGAAATAGTTTTAGAAGATGTTAGTCAAGATGAGTATTATAAAATAGAGAGAGCATTTAATGCTATAAAGAAAAACGGCTTTGCAAACTTTTTTGGATACCAAAGATTCGGTGTTTTAGATGATGCCTCGCTAAAGGGTAAAAAAATCAGCGAATTTGGAAAAGGTAGCAAAAATCAAAAGAGTAGAATTATAGTAGCTGCTTACCAAGCAAAATATTTTAACGAATGGCTAAACAAAAGATTAGAGATTTCCAAAAATATAATAGATGGCAAAAAAGATAATATAACAAGTAGCATCTCCCCTACTCTGCTAAAATTAATCAATAAATCTAGCACTCCTTTTAAACTTCTACCTGGTGATTTAGGTTTTAGCTACAAAAAAGGCAAAAAGATTTTTGAAACAGTTAATAATATAGAAAAGTATATAGAGCTTTTTGATAACAAAAAATTCTACCCAACCGGTGTACTCTTTGGTAGTAGTGTAAGATTCTCTGCATCTATTGCAGGTAAAATAGAGAGAGAATTTGTAGATTACGACTTCGACGCCCTAAGAGGAGCAAGAAGAGCCGCATGGGTATCGCCACAACAAACAGATATATCGTTCGATAAAGAAAACAATAAAGTCACTCTTAAATTTACTCTACCAGCTGGTAGTTATGCAACAGTTTTACTCGAAGAGTTATTGAATAATAAATTGGTATGAAAATATACCTAAACTATTCATTGGATATTAAAAATTAATCTTTTATCTCTAATGTTATTTATATTTAGAGTCTATTATTTTAACATCAATACTTTAGTTTTTTTCAATCTTATAATTCTGAAAGTATAGTTTTAAATCCCTCTAAAGCAGCCTCTAAATCAAAAATAATTTCCTGAACCAAATCATTCTATAAACTCTTACAAATACTTAAATTAGAAATTAGCTTTTTATTTTTAGAGTGTTGTGTATTAAGA
>WFYP01000142.1 GCA_015490055.1 Nitratifractor sp. | reverse complement strand
TACTTGTTCTTAACATATATACTCTTTTTAGATAATCTATCTTGCAAGAGTGCAATCTTCTGGCTTAAAGTTACTTTTTGATTCTCTAAATTTAAAACCTTCTCTTGTGTAGCATTATATTGACTTTTTGCCGATACATATGCAGAGAAAAGTGAATCTTTTTGGCTAACAGAGCTACTAGCCAATGGTGCCAATTTTTTATATAAAGAGTATTTTTTAGCTACATTTTTTTTAAGATTATTAAGCATTGATTTATTAAGAGTTATCATTTTAGATAATAGTTGTAAAGATGTTTTTGAGTTTTTTAAATCTATTTTATCCAATCTGTCATCTATTTTAACAATTAAAGAGTCAGCAATTTTGCCTTCTAAATCTTCTCTTGCTAAAACAACTCTGCCAGTTACTTCAGATTTTATATTTATTGTGTTATACGGCTCAAGCTTAGCAAAATGTACATCTGCAATCGCTATTACTGTAAATAAAATAAAAGATGATATAAATTTAATCATATATTTACCTATTTTTTTATATGTAATATACCTAAATTTTTTAAAAGTTGCAAGAAATATTATTAGAGGTGCCCTACATTGCTATTAAGTTAAGAGTTTTAACTCCATAAAATGCATAAAGCTTAAAGCACAAAGCCAAAAGCTTGCCACCATGTCATTCCCGTGAAAACGGGAATCCACAGTTTAAACTGCCGAAAAAGAACTTTTTCAACTTTTAGGCAGTTAAAATCGTGGACTCCCACTTTCGTGGGAGTGACGAAGTGGCTAGCTTTAAGCTTTTGGCTTTTAGCTTAAAGCCAAAAAATGGATGTAAAATCCTTAACATAATGGCAATGGAGGTGCCCTAAAGCTTTTCGTTTATATGGTTACTTCAGTGTAGAGAAAAAGGTTCATAAAATTGGGTATAGCATAAGCCGAGTTCTGTATTAGATAGTTATTTATCTAGACTAGCTATTACTAACTAGTTCAAGCAAAGCACGCCAATTACGAGGCTCTTACCTGGTGCTTCTTGCTGCGGATTGGGTTTACCTAGCTACCTATATCGCTATAGGCACTGGTGGTCTCTTACACCACCCTTTCACCCTTACCAGGAGAAGGGGTCTGACCTCAAAAGTTTTGTTGCAATGCAATGAAACTTTTGCGGGTCTGACCCCATCTCCTGGCGGTTTACTCTCTGTTGCACTTGCCCTTGGGTTACCCCAGCCATCCGTTAAATGGAATCCTGCCTCGCTGCAGCCCGGACTTTCCTCCTGCTAAAAAGCAGGCAACTATCAGCTATACCCAATTTGCAATTATATCACATTTTTAGAAAAGTAGGATATAATTGGCTATAAAATAAATATTAAGGAGTCTATTTATGAAATTAAAAATTATAGCTTTATCATCAGCAGTAGCAATACTATTTAGTGGTTGTGCATTAACACAAGGTACTTTAGTTCCTGATAATAGCAACGACAGAGCAAAAACAGGCTCGCTAATTGGTGCATTAACTGGTGCATTTATTGGTGCAGGTAGCTCAAAACATCATAAATTAAATGGTGCAATAATAGGTGGTTTAGCAGGTGCAGCAGTTGGTGGAGGAGTTGGATACCTTTTAGACCAACAAGCTAACGAAATTGCTAATGCATTAGGTACAGGCGTAAGTAATGACCCACTAGCAGCATTAGACCCAAATAAAACAATAGTTGTATCTAAAGGTCAAGACTATGTTAAGATTATGTTTAGAGACTCTATGATGTTCCCATTCAACTCTAGCCAACTACAACCAAGTGCAAAAGATAAAGTATTAAAAGTAGCTACCTTACTTAGTAAATATCCACAAATGACTGCTCAAATAGCAGGATTTACAGACGATAAAGGTACTTTCCAATATAACCAGAAACTATCATTAAGCAGAGCACAAAGTGTTGCGAATTTACTTAAGAGTCAAGGTTTGCGTAATAGAATTTATGTAAAAGGTTGCTCTTATAATAAACCTTTAGTTCCAAATAAAACAGATGCACAAAGAGCACTTAACCGTCGTGTAGAGATTTACTTATACAACGACCCATCAAAAGCAGTAAACCCTTGTATCTAAGGGCTTACTTACTCTTTAAAAGTAGAATGTTCTCAGCCTTTTTACTACCAAGAGCGGCAGCTTTTTTATAAAGAGCCAATGCTCTTGAACTATCAGCTTTAATATCTCCATATCCATTATCATATATAGTTGCGAGTGTAAAAAGAGCATCTTTATCTAATTTTTTAGCTCTTTGCAAAACTGCTTTTAAATCAGATACAGATAATTTATAATCTAAGCCTTTTGAACCTTTAACAGTAACACTATTACTAAGACTAACCCTTCTTTTATCTAACTTATCACTTAAATCCATTAAAGCTAGAGAAAGTTTAGCATCTTCGCTACCTAACTCTACAGCTTGTCTGTAATATCGTTTTGCTTTCACTAAATCTTTATTAACTTCCATACCATTTTCATACATAAATCCAAGTTGATATAGAGCTTGTTTATCACCTGCTTTACCCTCTTTTACTAATTTATCTATATCTACTTTTGCAAATATTACTATAGGCATAAGAAGAAACAATAGAATAAACTTTTTCATATTTAGCTCCCTTACTTAGCTTAAATCTTTTGCTCTACTGTAGCAACTCTCCATAGCCTTTATAAATGCACTTCTTACTGCTTTCTCTTCAAGTGTATATAATCCAGCAGCTGTTGTTCCACCTGGAGATGTTACAATATCTTTAAAAGTTGCTGGGTGAGTATCTTCTAAAACTGAGCCAACACCTTCAAACAGAGCTCCTAAATATTCCTGAGCTTTATCTCTAGGCAAGCCTAAATTTACAGCACCATCTGCCAAAGCTTCAGCAACAATAGCAAGCCAAGCAGGGGCAGAGCCTCCAAGCCCTGTTGCAATGTCTAACTCTTTTTCGCTATTTAGCCAAATTGCTTTTCCAATAGTAGAGAGTATCTCTAAAGCTTGCTCTTTAAATTCAATATCTCCAACAACAGATGTAACCGACTTTAAATTCAGTGCAGCGATATTTGGCATTGCACGAATATAGTATCTTGCATCTATCTTCTCTTTTAATTTAGCAATGGGTGTACCTGCCAAAATAGATACAACGGCCTCTGCATTTCCTTCAATTTCTAATAGAGGTAGAGTTTGTGGCTTAACTGCCAAAACTACAACTTTTCCAGAAACATTTGGTATTTCGTTTAATACTTCGACCCCATCAAATTGCTCTTTTAACTCTTTTGCTCTAGTTCCACTTTTCTCTACAACGGTTACATTAAACTTACTAAACCCTTTAAGCATAGCAGAGCCCATATTCCCAGCACCAATTAAAAGCAACTCCATTAAGTTTCCTTTTTTGTAAGCATTATACTAAAAATATTATAAAATACATTTATTTGTGGCGAAAGTAAAAGATATTTATAAGAAACAATTAATTTACTAGATAAATTTTATAACTTAAAATATGCTTAACCTAATCTATTAATATAAAATTAACAATTCTTTATTAGAATATGATTCAATTTTATTTTAAAGGATTATTGTGAGGAGAAAAATAATTTTAATCAGTGCGATTACGGTTTTAACCCTACAGGCACAGAGTGTTGAGCTTAAAGGAATCAATGTTGTTGAGCATTTAAACAGTATTGATATTAACGATATTAGTGGCGAAGAGTTAAAATCGGCAGATTTAGGCGAAGCTTTAAGCAATAAAGACCCAGATATTGTTATAAGCAGACGAAGCGGTATAGCAAACGATATTATAGTGCGTGGGCAGAAACGGGATAATATAAATGTAACAATAGACGGTGGTAAAATATATGGTGGATGCCCAAATAGAATGGACCCACCTATTTCGCACATTGTAACAAGCAATATTAAATCTATCAAAGTTATCGAAGGACCTTACGATGTCGAGAACTTCGGTACTCTTAGTGGTATTGTAAAAGCAGTTACAAAAGCACCAAAAAAGGGCTTTAGTGGTGAGTTAAACTTTAATTACGGAAGCTTTGGGCAAAATAAAGAGTCGTTTACAATTCAAGGTGGTAACGACAAGGTAAGAGCACTTTTAACAATTTCGAGAGAGAGTAGCCAACAGTACAAAGATGGTAACGGCGATAAATTCAATGCCCAAATGAAAAAAGCCGGTGCACAAAAGATGAATTTATATCAGAAAAAGTATGAAAATATGGATGCATACGATAAGTTTTCTCTACTTTCAAAGCTATACTTTTACCCAACAAAAGACCAAGAGTTAGCACTTAGCTACACAGCTAACAGAAGTAGCAATATCCTTTATCCAAATACACCAATGGATGCCCTTAAAGACGACAGCGACTTATATAATGTAAAATATACAGTTAAAAATTTAGGAGCTTACTCTAAAAAGCTTCAAATGCTCTACTACTACTCTAAAGTAGATCACCCAATGAGCACAAAATACCGAAATGCTTCTAAAGGAATGATGGGCGAAGTAATAAACCATATGCATAGCAAAATTTATGGAGCAAAAATTACAAATACTTTAGAGATTGCTAATACCGAAATTGAGCTCGGTGCAGATTACAGTCGTAGAACTTGGGATGGACACTACTATAAAAAACACAATATTCCAAATGGCGATAGTATCAATAATGCAGTTACAAAAAATAGTGCTCTATTTGTAAAAGCCAATAAAAAAATCGGTAGCCACTCTATCGAAACAGCTCTTCGCTACGACCATACAAAAATTTCTAGCGATGATAAATTAAACAATCCAAACTACAATGCCTTAAGCGGTTATATTTACGATAATATCGCCATTACACCAACTCTTGAACTATTAGCAGGTATTGGAGTATCTCACAGAGTACCAGATGGTCGCGAACTATATTTTAAAAAGAAAGGTAAACTCTACGGTACACCAACACTTAAACAGACACGCAATATCGAAGCCGATTTAGGTCTTAAAAAGAGCTTTGAGAATGGCTATATAGAAGGAAAAGTTTTCTATAGTAAATTAGATAACTATATATACTTCGATAACCAACTAACAACCAATAAATTTGTAAATATAGATGCAAAAGTATATGGTATTAAATTAAGTGGCAGCTACATATTTAACGATAAATTCAATATGGATTTTGGAGTAAACTATATTAAAGGTAAAAAAGCTCATCCTCTTCCAAATCAAACAGATAAAGATTTAGCAGATATTACCCCATTAAGAGGATTATTAACACTAAATTACCTACCAAACGATAGCACAAAATTAAGTCTTGAATTCATAGGACAAAAGAGTTGGAGCGACTTCGATGGAGACAATGGAGAAGAGCGTCTTCCAGGATTTGTTACAGCAAACTTTAAATTCCAAAAAGTTATGACTCCTAATTTAACCTTTACTTTCGGGGTTGATAATATTTTTGATAAGAAGTATCAAAGCTCAAATACTTATAATGACTTAACACTTTTGGCAACAGGAGCAAATAGAAAACTTGGACTAAACAATCCAGGCAGATATATCTATGCAAATGTTAAATATAGTTTCTAAGGAACATTATGCACTACCTTAAAGAGTTCATAGACTACGGCATTATCGGCTTGCTTTTATTAATGAGCATAATTGCTGTGGCTCTCTTTTTTGAGCGTATCTTTTATTTTAAAAGAGTAAATTTGCAAGAGTTTAAGAGTCGTGAACTCTTAGAGAATCGCTTGAGTAATAACCTTACTGCGATTGCAACTATTGCTTCAAATGCTCCATATATTGGCTTGCTTGGAACTGTTTTAGCTATTATGCAAACATTTATTACTATGGCACAAAACAATTTAGTAGCTAGCAAAATTATGGAATCTTTAGCACTTGCACTTAAAACCACTGCTATGGGGCTTGTTGTTGCAATTATTGCAACCGTGCTTTATAATATTTTAGTTAGAAAAATCGAAACAAAGCTTGTAGAATATGGCTCTTAAAAAGTTTGACTCTTTAAATGTTATCCCATTAGTCGATATTATGTTGGTACTTTTAGCTATTGTACTTACAACTTCAACTTTAATCGAAAAAAAACTGATTCCCGTAGATTTACCAAAAGCAAAAAGTGCAAAAGAGCAATTAACACATAAAAATATTGCAATCACTGTTACAAAGAGTGGAAAACTATTTCTCGAAAATAGAGAGCTTGCATTCAATACTTTTGAAGCCAAATTAAAAAGCTTCGATAGAAACGATAGCTTTTTGATAAATTGCGATAAAAACACATCGTTTAACAACTTTGTAAAAGTTTTAGATACCCTTAAAAGCAATAATTTTAACAATATTGCAATCGTTAGCAAAGAAAATGAGTAGAGCATTTTTTATATCACTACTGCTTCATAGCCTTGCAGTTGCACTTGTCTTCTCTTTTTTAAAACACAATAGTTTTCATACAGATTCAAACATTAAAAAAATTTCTCTTAACTCTATTAAGATAGAAAAGCACCAGCTAAAAGCTAAGAGCTTAGAGCCTAGAGCTGAGAGCTTAAAGCCAAAAGCTGAGAGCAAGAAGAGAGTTGAAAGTTTAAAGCCTAAAGAGAAAATAGAGGATACAAAACCAAAAGAGGAGCAAACACTACAAACAAAAAAAGAGCCAAAAGTAGAAGCTAAAAGAGAAATTGAAAAAGAGCAAACGCCCAAAACACAAACTCTAAAAACTCCAATACTAAAAGCAGTGCAAAAAACAAAAGTGGTAAAAAAGAAAACTAAGAGTCATCAGCGTAAAATTAAAATTGTAAAGCCGAAAGTTCAAAGCAGAAAGCTAAAAGCTAAAAGTTCGAAGTTTAAAGTTAAAAGAAAGAAGAATAAAGTTCGAAGTTCGAAGTTTAAAGTTAAAAGCCGAAAGCTTAGAGCTAAGAGTGGTAGAAAAAAAGCTAAAGGTTTAAAGCGTAGAGTACATTCAAAAAAAGCATCGCAAATAACTAATTACCAATCACCAATAACCAACTCCCCAAATATAAAAGCACAAATATACCAAGCAATAAACGAAGCAAAAGTATATCCTCGCCTTGCAAAAAAGATGAACCTGCAAGGAAGTGTTTACACCTGTTTTAACATAAGCCCCTCTGGAAATGTCAGCAATATAAGCACTTCAGGGGCTCATACACTTTTACAAAGAGGAGCAAGAGCAACAATAAACAGAGCAAAATACTCCTTCCCAAATATCCCAAACCCTATGCATATCTGCTTAACAATAACTTTTACTTTAGAATAGTTTACACAAAAACAATTAACTTATTTGAAGTTTTTATATTATCATCTATCATTAGAGCTGTAGAGTAAACTCCACTCTCGACGCAACTGCTAGATATAACTGTTGCAGATTTATATCTGCTACTTCTTTTTTTTGCTATTATATGCGAAAATTTTTTATTCTCTATAACTTCATAGCGTTCGTAAGAGGCAGAAGTTGTAAGGGCTTCATCTTCTATCTCTGCAAATTTGGCTATTTTTGTTGGCTGATTTGGGTCTTTTATGCCTATTTTAAATTTAGTGCCATCTACCCTTTTACCAAGTGCAAAAATATCTCCACCAAAATTTATTAGTGCACTTTTGATTCCACCTTTTTTAGCAATCAAAACTGCTCTATCTACTGCATACTCTTTTACAAAACCACCTAAATCTATTTTTGTATAAGGGTTGTCAAAATATATCTTTCTCTTTTTAATAGATATATGCTCACAACCAATATACGCTAAAAGCTCTTTTTGTTTCTGCTCTAACTCATCTAAACTTTTACTACTTTTATAAATATCTTTAATAGTTGCAACTGTAATATCAAAAACTTCATCTGTCTTTTGCCAATACTTGATTGCTCGTTTTATTAAAGTTTCTGTCTCTAAATCTAAACCTTTCTCTACTCGTGAATTTATTTTGGAGAGAAAAGAGCTAGAGTTAAAGTAGTTATACTTCAACTCCAATCGCTTCGCCTCTTTTAAAATTTTAGAAGCTACCATATCTGCTTTTGCTTTAGAATCAGAAAAAAGTTGCACTTCACAAGGTGTACTCATAGCTTCAAAGCGATAAATATATTGCATTTTAAAACCTGTACTTGAACCCGATATTATAAAAATTACTATGAAAATAATCTACCTGTTTATAGTACCCAACTGCACCATTTATACTAAATTTAGAGTTTAACTTATACTCTGCACTCATACTTGCAGTATATGAAGTTATCTTTCCAACTCTTCTATCGCTTGATGCATACTTTTGATTTGTAAAGTAATCTTTCTTGCCAGAAAAAAACTTAGCTTTACTTTGATGATATGCCCTTAAATTAAGACCCAACCTCAGCTTACTACTTAAATCGTAAAATAGTTGTGTCTCAAAAGTATGCGAAGTTATACCCCAACTATCATGAAACAACCTATATGAAAATAGCGTAGTAAACTTACTATTGATTGCTCTGTCATACTCTATACCTAAACCATAAGAGTGGCGTGTATCTGGTTTGCTCTCTTGCGTTATTTTAGGATTTATATTATAATCTCTTACAACTCTCATATATGGATTACTTAAATACCCATGCTCATTTATATAAAAAGCCGAAGCTTTAATTAAAGAGTTTTTGTCTAAAATTTGAGTAAAGCCAACCTGTGCATTCAAGACATAAGAGTGCTCATTTATAACTTTTGAACTCGCTCCACTAACGCCATCGCACTCACTATTTCCCAAATAACACCCAATTTTAATTTTATTTTTTTGATATGATAAGCCAAAATCTATAGAACGATTTTTACTTTTATCTAAATAGTGCAAATACCCCAAAGATAGTTCATTAGATATGTAATCACTCTCTGTTGAATAGTTATAACCAACACTCAACTCATCACGAGATTTTAGCCGTTTAGTTAAAGAAACACTTAAATCTTTGCGTCTATCCGAATATGGAATATTTCCATAAGCAATATCACTACTTAAAACAGAACCTTTTGGTATTTTTGCAGATGCACCACTTGAACTATCATAATAGGTGGGGCTAGCACCGCTTAAACTATCTATTACATCACTAATATTTAAAGTGTAATCTACTCCAAAATCTAAATTTAACTCAAGATGTGGCGAGTGAACAGTTGTTCTGCCACTATCTTCATCGTAATCCATATACTGCACACTAACATAATTTTGAGCATTTGCAAAGCTAACTAATGCACCTATTGCTACTATTGAGTATTTTAATTGCATCCGCAACCTCCCCCGGCAACGCCACTTCCACCTTTGCTTGCCTCTTTAGAAAAGTATATATGATTTACAAATTTTCTTAAATTTCCATCTCCTCCACTAAACTGCATCGACTCTTTTGCCAAAGTTCCTTTTTGCCACGGCTTTACATCTTTTACCGTACAAGCATTTAAAACAAGTGCCAAAAAAACTAAAAATAATATCCTCATATTAAGCACCTATTTTAGATAGAATAAATTCATCAATACTATCGTGTGCACCAAAAATTGTATCTATCACTTTACCATTTTTAATAATATAAATTGCTGGCATTCCAGGAGGATTAAAAGTTTTGATAATCTCACCCTTTGGGTCTTTAACAACTTTAAAATTCAACCCCATTTCTTGAATAAAATTTGTAGCATCTTGGATATTCTCATCTACATCAACACCAATTACATTAACACCTTTAGCACTTAAATTATTAATTAACGGCAACTCTTTTTTGCAAGAGTTGCACCACGAAGCAAAAAAATCAACCACATAAACCCCACTTTGGCTTATACCAAGTTGTGGGGCATTTACTTTATCTCCTTTTTGGTAGGCAAAAAGTAAAGATGACACTAAAAACAAAAAAGTTAAAACCCTCATCACTTCTCCTTCTGCTCTATAGTAATAACACTTGGTGCATCGTTTCTTGTTTTACCTCTTGCGTGGCAATAGTTGCAGTTAGCAGCTTCAACACCTTTGTGGTTATACCCTAAAGAGTTGTTTACCACACTGTCGTTTCCATCTAAAATAAAAACTTTAAAATCCCCTTTGGTAAGTTTAGTTAAAAGAGAGCTAAAGTTTTCACCCTTTCCTTTTGCTACATCCATCATTTGAGTATCGCCATTGGCAAACTCAAGTTTAACCCTATATCCGTAAGCCGATTGTGTTCCGTTTTTATCTTTGTAAATTTTACCACCTGCTAAATTGTGGCAAATCATACAAACTCTTCCATGGCAGTGGTCTCGACCTTTAGTAATATTAATAGGGTCTGTGTTTGTTAGCTGCACTAAAGAGTTCTTTTTAAGCAGATTCATTTTAAATGCATCTACATGGAAATTAACATCGTTTTTTGCATAAAGAATCACTTCGCCTTGGCTATCGACCAGCACATCTTTATAGCGGTAGTTAGTAATAAATGTTTGGAAGTTATAATCATCTATATGCCCCATTGTAATACCATCTTCAAGTGGATGTTTTGGGTCAATAGCTTTTAAATCTCCACCGCCAAAATCATCTGTATTATCTACTCTTATATAAGCATAAGGGGTATAGCTAAAGCTGGCTTCGTAATCTCTTTTGCCATCTTTTGCAATAGTAACCGCTGCCCAAAAGCTGTTATCTTTACACTCAACTTTACCACTATTAAATATACACGCCTGATAAGCAGTATGCCCTGTTTGCGTATTTAGTGAATATTTTTCAAATAGATAATCCTCTCCAACCCCATAACCAGTTACATACTTATACCCTTTGGTTAAACCAGTTTTTATTAAAGTAATAGGATTTTGCGTGCTACCGTCTTTTTTGACTGCTTTTAACACTACATCGCTTCCGTAAATTACATAACTATCTGTAAATCCAACTACTTTTTCAAGCTCTTCATCAGCTGTTGGAGTTACTTTTTTAACACTCGCAGTTTCAATATTAACCCTATATAAATTATGGTCGCTACCTACAAAATAAAAACTTTCTCCTTGCAATCTAGTAGTTCCATAACCTCTTGCTACGCTTTTACCATCAAGAGAAATCTCTGTTGAGCTTCCATCTTTTTTATCTATTTTATAAAGTTTGCCATCACTATATACTACACTATATGTTGTGCCTAAAACATCACCTTTAAAATCTCTACTACCTGCACTCATCACCTCAGAACAAATCATAGCTGAAGAGCACTTCTCTATTTTATGAGAATCATTGTTATATACAAGATAGCCATCGATAGCTTCACCAAAACTTGGGTAAGTTACACTTAATAGCTTTTTATTGCCAAAATTATCAATTATTTTCCCATCGGGCGTAATTAAAACTGTACTGTTTCCATCTTTTGCAGTTAAATAGTTTTTAACTCCTAAGTAATCTACTTTTGTATAACTTGGATTAGTTAAATTACTTGCAATTACAGCAGGCATAGGCGTAGCAATAGATTTATTCATATCCAAACTATAAGCTGTACCGTTAGAGTCGTAATGAAGTGTTGTTATACGAAGATTTTTATACCCATTTGAACCTTTTTCATAAGCGGTATCAACAACAGGGTATCTATCATCAATACTCTTATTTAAATCTGAGCCAACAATCACATTTTTTAAACTTCCAAGCGATTTTTCATTCACATCTCCATAAAAAAGGCGACTATTAGCTCCATTTTCTGCTTTTAATGTATAAACATTACTTTTTGAAGTGCCATCTTTATAATCATTAGCACTACTACCTCCACATCCATTAATAGCAATAGCTGCACTTGCAACAACTACTAAATATATTACTCTTTTTTTCATCTCTTCTCCTAGTATGATAAAAGAGACCAAAATAATTATAAATATATGATATAATTATCTCGGTGCTCACAGCGCCAAGGCACCTTGTATCTTTAATTTGGTCGTTTTAGGGCAAGGTGCTTATAACTTGACAAAATATAGTATCTACACTTTATTAAAAAAATATTAATTATTTTTTATAATATATATTATTAAGATTGATTATAAGTATGGTATATTGGACTAAAATTGCT
>WFYP01000141.1 GCA_015490055.1 Nitratifractor sp. | reverse complement strand
ATTTGTTATAGTTGCTATAATTGCCATCTCGTATATGAAAAAAGATGCTCCAATAGTTATAGCTAAAGGAAATATGGCACAAAAGCCACTGCCAATAAAACTGAATAAAACTAATGATACAGAGTGTGCAATGCTTATAAAAACAGAGAAAAATTCAGCCGAAGTAGCCCTAAAAGATGGTAGAACTTGGTTTTTTGACGACCCAGGTTGTATGGTTAAGTGGCTAAAAGATAAACCATTTAAAGATAGTGCAAAACTTTGGGTGCATACAATAGATACAAATAGATGGATAGATGCAAAAAAGGCTAAATATATAACAACATACCATAGTGCAATGCATTACGGTTTTGGTTCAGAAGAGAAAGGCGATAAGAAAAGTATAAACTTTAAAGAGATGGTTTTAAGAATGTACAGAAACGAGACATTAGCAAACCCAAAATTTAGAAAAAAAATATTAGGTGAATAGATGGATAGTATAGATATTATTTCGATTGTTACGATTGCTTTTTTAGGTTCACTAGGGCACTGTATTGGAATGTGTGGTGGAATAGTTATAGCTTATAGTAGTGCAAAAATTGATGGTAAAAGCTCTAAAGTGTCGCAAGCTATTGCTCACTTAACTTACTCTTTGGGTAGAGTTACAACTTATACTGCAATGGGTGCAATATTTGGAGCAATCGGAGGAGTATTAAGTTACAACAGTACTGCCATTGCAACTTTAACTATTATCGCAGGAATTTTTATGGTACTAGCGGGTCTTTCGCTTATTGGAAAGTTTAAATTTTTGACCCTACTAGAGCACTCATTTTCTGGAACAGCTTGGTATCAAAAAATATTTAGAGAAACAATACAATCTAAAGGTTTAAGCAGTTTTTATATTTTAGGTTTATTAAATGGGCTACTTCCTTGTGGATTGGTTTACTTTTTTGCTGTAACTGCGGCAAGTACGGGTAGTCCAATTTGGGGTGCATTTGTAATGTTTATCTTTGGAATTAGTACTATACCATCACTATTTACTCTAGGCTTTTTTGCAGGCATTTTTACAAAAAGTAACATTAGAAAAGCAATGATGAGTTTAGCTTCGATAGTAGTAATAGTTTATGGACTTTATACAATCTATAGAGGTTACGACTTTATACAAAACCCTAATAAATCGTTACTAAATTGTTGTGAAGTAGAGGGTGTTCACGATAAAAATGCTACTAAAGTAAAGCAGTTTCAAAAGTAAGAGCTTTAATACTCTTACTTACTATTAGATTTAATCCACTCTATAACCTCTTGCATATCTCCACCACCAGGTAGTTTACTTACCTCTGCTCCATTTTTAAACATAATTAGTGTTGGAAGACCATACTTTAAACCAAAAGTTGTCTCTACATCATCAACTTTATCTACATTTAACTCTAAAAAACGAACCTTGCCAGCTAGTTTTCTTTTTACCATTGTATATGTTGGTTTAAAAGCAGCACAACTACCACACCAAGGTGCCCAATACTCAACAACAGTAACACCTGGTTTAGAAATCTCTTTTTGATAACTCTTTAAACTTATAGCACGAGCATTGGCACTAAATCCTAAAAGCAGTGATAGCGAAACAAGAGTAATTAATTTTTTCATATTTATTCCTTTGTAACTTCAGTTAATATAATTTATCTCTCTTATTATACAAAAGCAAGCTAAATGTTACTATAATTGCTACCATGAGAAGAGTAATAATAGAAACAGATAGACTATTAATGGTTACAACAAAAGAGGAAGATG
Source organism: Nitratifractor sp. (assembly GCA_015490055.1). Lineage (GTDB taxonomy): Bacteria > Campylobacterota > Campylobacteria > Campylobacterales > Sulfurovaceae > JAADEQ01. The sequence goes on along the minus strand of WFYP01000141.1, from coordinate 5,081 downwards.
CATCTATCTTACACAAGATAATTTACAGCGATAAAGAGGTTACCAAACATACTACTGGCAGAGTTTTTACCCTTACTGAGACAAAAGAGTTTATGCAAAAAATGTTTACCTATGATGCTATTTTAGGTTTTGCTCCAATAATCGAAAAAGCAAGCAATAAAATTATAGGCTATGGTGGAATATTAGAGTTCGACCTTTACAATCAACCTAACTGTTACGAATTTGGCTACCTATTGCAAAAATCATCTTGGGGTTTAGGTTATGCCACAGAGATAGCAAAAGCACAAATTGAAAAAATCAAACAAGAGTTCAATAGTCCCAAAATATTTGCAACAGTGCACCCACAAAATAGAGCTTCTCAAAAAGTTTTACAAAAAATAGGAATGTCTTTTATAGACAGCGTAATAAAAAGCCGTGGACTTAGAGATGTTTATTTTACTGACTAATCATAAATAGTCCGAATATATGCTAGAATTAGATATTCTATTAAAGGGGAAAATTAATGGTCAAAGAGAGAGTAGAAAAAGTTTTGGATTATATTGCTACTTGCTCACCGGGGCAGGATGAATTTTATCAGGCTGCTCGTGAGGTTTTAGAGTCTATCGAGCCACTTTTGAAAGCCGAGAGTAAGTACTTAGACAATAATATCTTAGAGCGGATAGTTGTACCAGAGAGAACTATTATATTTCGTGTAAATTGGGTTGATGATTCTGGAGTTGTGCAGACGAATTTAGGTTATAGAGTTCAGTTTAATTCGGCTATTGGTCCATATAAAGGCGGGCTTAGATTTCACCCTACTGTAAACTTGGGAACTGTCAAGTTCTTGGGCTTTGAACAGATATTTAAAAACTCGCTTACTGGCTTGCAAATTGGCGGTGCTAAGGGTGGTAGTAACTTCGACCCTAAAGGTAAAAGCGATAATGAAGTGATGCGTTTTTGTCAATCATTTATGAGTGAGCTTTACAAGTATATTGGTAAAAATCGAGATGTTCCAGCAGGCGATATTGGGGTAGGGCATAGAGAGATTGGCTACCTATTTGGGCAGTACAAAAAATTGACAGGTGAGTTTGAAGGTGCACTAACTGGAAAGGGTATAAATTGGGGTGGTTCATTGGCTAGAAAGCAAGCTACTGGCTACGGTTCTGTCTATTTTGCAGAAAACCATTTGACAGTTTATAATAAAGATTTAAAAGATAAAATTTGTGTTGTATCTGGTAGCGGTAATGTTGCAACATATACAATAGAGAAACTTATAAATCTTGGTGCAAAACCTGTAGCTTGTAGCGATAGTAAGGGTACAATTTATCATAAAAGTGGTATTGATATCGCTTCGCTAAAGGCAGTTAAAGAGATAGGCAGAGAGTCGCTAAAGGCGTACGCTAAAATTCACCCTGATTGTGAATATATTGATGTTGCACACTATCCAAAAGATGCTCATGCAATTTGGCATATACCTTGTGATATTGCCTTTCCAAGTGCGACTCAAAATGAATTAACTCTTGTAGATGCAAAGGCTTTAGTAAAGAATGGTTGTATTTTGGTAAACGAGGGTGCAAATATGCCAACTACTCCAGATGCAATAGACTATTTACAAGCTAATGGCGTACTATTCTCGCCAGGAAAAGCTGCAAATGCTGGAGGCGTAGCTACTTCTCAGTTAGAGATGAGCCAAAATGCTTCGATGACACAGTGGAATTTTGAAGAGGTTGATATAAAGCTAAGACAAATTATGAAAAATATCTTTAAAAAGGCACACGATACTGCAAAAGAGTTTGAGCACGATGGAAACTTAATAGTTGGAGCAAATATTGCAGGCTTTAGAAAAGTAGCAGACTCTATGATAGATGAGGGTTCTATTTAAATTGCATATTGCAATAGTTTTTATTTGTATAGATAGATTGGTTGTATAATTAGAAAAAAAAGGAGTATTTATGAAATTTTTAACAATATTTAGTATAGTAGCTTCAATAGCATTTAGTGGTTGTATGCAATCAGGTAATCATATTCAATACCAAGAGGTAAGTAATGGTATAGTATGTGGTCAATTAAGCGGTGGTGAAAAGCAGACTTTTCCTTCTATGAATGAGTTAAGTAAAGTCAGCGATGCTAGCTATCTACACGATGGACCTTGTTACTCAAAGTAGAAATTTAACACATTTGTGCGGTGCCTTTACCGCACATACAATATTTACTTCTTAGCGATAAATTTACCACACCCTTTTTGCTCGTTTCCACCGAAGCTTTTTACCTCTACGGCTGTGCCATTTTTATAAATAACTTGTCTTTGGCACTCATCTTTTTTAATGCATTTTTCATTTTTGCATCCTACATTTTCTGGTACTGACATATTAATCCTTTAATAATTTTTGCACAATATTAGCATAATTTTGTAAATCTTTTTCATTATCTTTGCCATCTCTGAATTTTTTGTGCAGTTTATTTAAATTTTTTAGTGTTTTTAGTTTTGTCTCGTCGCTGTTTAACTCTATCTCTATCGCTTTTCTGTTTGCGTGCGTTGTGCTTAGTAGTGTGTTGGCGTATGTTATGGCTCTATTTAGTAGTACGAAGCCAAAGTTTGGGTCTTCTACTGGTCCAATTTGTACACTTTCGTTTCCTATGAATTTAATTTTACTAATTTCATCGTAACCATAAACTGCCGAAGCAAAGCCAACGCCTGCACCAATTAGTGAGCCTAAAAAGAAGCTATGCCCTCCGACTGCAAAGTCAATAGCTCCACCAACGGCTGCACTTGAGAGGGTAGATATTAAAATTAGCTTCTCTTTTTTTAGTCCAAATATCTCTTGAGACTTTTCGCTAAATATATCATATTTTAACTCATTGCTTTTAAGTGTAAACTCACTATGTTTAAAGTTTAACAGAGATTTAATATTGTCAAAAAGTTTACGCTCTTTTTTTACAATATTAGCCTTAAACTCCTTTTTTAAGGCTTCTTCGTCTTTATTAAAAATATTCAGTTTTTTTACAATTTTATAATTTAGAGAATCTTTTATGTAATTTGCTATTGTCAATGCGATTTTATCTTTTAACTCTTGGTTGTACTCTTTTAAAACTTCGATTGCCTCTTTTATCTCTTTGGCGTGGCTGTTATCTACATGGCTTAAAGCTTCTAGTAAATCTATATGTTCAGCAATATTGGAGTTAAATGGATCAAAACTCTTTACAATTCTAAAGTATTGCCCTAAAACGGCATCCCACTCTTTTGTGTAATCTTCATCGCCTATGTAGTTTAAAATTGCCAAAGATGGCTTGGCTGTGTAGCGTAGTATCTCCATTTCGGCTTCGTACTCGCTACTGTATGGTTTACTGGCATCTACGACATAAATTATTGCACCACCATCCATAATGGGCTTTAAAAGTTCGCACTCATCTCTAAACTCATCGCCTTCGCAGTTCTCTTTTAAGAATTTCTCTATTAGTTTTGGTCGCTCTACTGCACCAACTTCGCCGTGGCTCTTTAGCCATTTTAAAAGCTTTCTAGGGCGTTGGAAACCTGGAGTGTCTATTAATTCGTAGTAAATTTTATCGCCCTTTTTTAGATAGAAAGAGCGAGATGTTTTAGTTGTGCCTGGGGTGTCGCTAATTGCTATTGTGTCGTTAAGTGTTAGGGTAGATACTATAGAGCTTTTGCCCTTGTTTGGGTGCCCGACTACTACAAATTTTGGGTGGCTCATACTATTACCTCATAATTTAGATTTAACTCTTTTAATTTTCGAGTCCAAATATCTACATCTTGGCTTTTTGGTTTGCCCTTTAAACCTACTAGCAAAATAGATATTTTAGCATTTGGGTTACCTTCTTTCAACTCCTCTAAATAGTCGAAAAAGTCCATAATTGGTGGCTCCCAAGATTTTGTGGCAACTACAATATTGCTTGAATTTTCACTACTATTTAAGCCCAATTTAGAAGTGTCGAAGTGGTAGCCTAAAAGTTTAAACTCTCTCGATTTTAAGTTTGAAAAATCGGCTCTATTTTCATAACTGCTATCTAACTGCTCAAACTCCTCTTTTGCTACATTTGAGCTAAACTCTACACTCTCTTTTTGTTTTGGTAAAATGTTTGCTATTGCAAATAAAATGCCACGCAGGGCTACACCATAAACTACAATACTTAAAGCTAAAAACTTCCACCACTGCCCCAAAAGTTGAGCATTGGCAATTTGCTCTTTTGTTACGCTGCTACCTAACCTAGAGTAGCGACTAAGCTCTATTAAGTGGGTATCTGGTACGCAATTACCACAAAATACTTTCCAAATTGCAATGCTATTTAGTACGCTTTTTAACTCGCTTGGCTGAATGTTTAGAGTTGTTGCCCAGCCAAAAGCTATATCTTTGGTAGTAATTGTAATAAGCAAGCTAATTAGTGCCCCAAGCGAGAAAAATACTCCTGCAAGGCTAGAGCTTTTAAGTGCTTCAAGTTTAGCATTAGAGTGTTTAAAAAAGAAGTAAATTATAAAGCCAGTAATAGAAATTAGAGCAGGTATAGCAACCACAAAGGCAAAGTAAACCAATACATTTACAAGCTCTTTACCACTGTAAAGCAAAAGCCCACTACTAAGTGATACCCCTAAAAAGAAGCCTCCAACAATAAAAAGTATAGATTTGTATTTTTTGACAATCTTTAACATATTGTAATATTAGCATATATATGCTGTTATTAGTTAGGATTTGGGATTTAGGATTTGGGATTTGGGATGAAGGATGAAGGATGAAGGATGAAGGATTTGGGATTTGGGATTTGGGATGTAGGGGACGACCTGTGTGTCGTCCCGTAAATTTAAATCACCTAAATATATTTAGGGCACCTCTAAAAATAGGTGATACCCACAACATCTCTAGCTTTTCTCTAGGCTAGGCACATCTTTGAAGTACTAGCTGGGCTAATTCGAAAAGATGTAACGACGCATAGAGGAAAGCTAGAGATGCCCAAAGGGTGGACAATGCAAACGCAATCTTGCACAAGATATTTAAGTCGTCTTAGCTTCGGCTAGGACTCATAAATCTCTTGCACAATCTTACATTTGCATTGCCCATTGTGGGTATTACCTATTATTAGAGGTGCCC
>WFYP01000140.1 GCA_015490055.1 Nitratifractor sp. | reverse complement strand
CCTCTATATATACTGTTAATAAAATGAGAGAAACTATTTTAAGCGGAAACTATAATGCTATTTCTAAACTTAATGTAAAAATATGGTTTAATAATACAACGCAAAAAATAAATAAATTAAAAATTATAGATGCCAAACTTACAAAAAATATTATATTTAACATGGATAAAATATTAACAGATATTAAAAATAAAGTTTTTATGTTTATAGCTATCGGTATATTGAGTATTATAATTTATGTATTAATTGTATTTATTATTTTAAGGTTTGCTAAAGAAAATGATATGCAGAAGAAATTAATCAGTAAATATATTATTACTTCTACTACAACTACAAAAGGAATTATTACAGATGTAAGTGAGGCATTTGTAGATATATCAGGCTATACAAGAGAAGAACTCATTGGACGACCTCACAGTATGGTGAGACATCCAGATATGAATAGTGAGACATTTAGAGATTTATGGGCAACCATAAAAAGTGGTAAAACTTGGAGAGGTGAGATTGTAAATCTTGCTAAAAATGGAAGTTCATATTGGGTAACAGCAACAATAGAACCGATTTTTGGAAATAGTGGAAAAATTGTCTCTTATGTGGCAGTAAGACAGGATATAACAGATAAAATCAAGATAGATATTCTCAACAAAACGCTGGAAGAAAAAGTACGAAGTGAAGTAGCAAAAAACAGAGAAAAAGACAAAGCAATGCTCCAACAATCTCGCCTAGCCCAAATAGGAGAGATGATAAGTATGATAGCACACCAGTGGAGACAGCCACTCTCAGCCATAAGTGCTACAAGTGGCAGTTTAACACTCAAAGCAAAACTTGATAAATTAGATAACGACACAGCAGCAGAGTTAGGAGAAAAAATATCAGATTATTCACAACATTTAAGTTCTACAATAGATGACTTTAGAGACTTCTTTAAGCCAAATAAAGAGATTGTAAATACAACTTATAAAGAGTTAATAGATAGTGTGCTAAGCATAGTCGAATCATCCGTAACAAGCAAAAACATAGAATTAAAACAGAAATTACAAAGCAAAACGATACTCCCCACCCATCCAAATGAACTAAAGCAAGTGATATTAAATCTGATAAAAAACGCGGAAGATGTTTTGCTAGAGAAAGAGATAAAACATCCAATAATCACCATAGAAACACAAGATAATGTATTAAAGATAAAAGACAATGCAGGAGGAGTACCAACAGACATAATAGATAAGATATTTAATCCATACTTCTCAACAAAAACAAAAAAAGATGGTACAGGACTTGGTCTTTACATGTCTAAAACTATTATTGAAGAGCACTGTGGCGGAGAATTAAGAGTTTATAACGATGAGTTCGGTGCAGTATTTGAGATAATATTGCCAGTATCTATAATGGGAGATATAAAAAATGATGCATAGGGTTATATTTATAATTTGCATATTTACAACTTTACTTTTTTCGCAAGATAAGTTACAAAAAGTTAGCATTCAGCTTAATTGGAAACATCAATTTGAATTTGCTGGATATTATATCGCAAAAGAGAAAGGTTTTTATAAAAAAGCTGGACTCAGTGTAGATATAAAAGAGTTTTCAAATGGTGTAGATGTAGTAGATGATGTATTAAAGGGTAAGTCAACTTTTGGCATAGGATACCCCACTTTGACACTTGATAGAGCAAGAAATAATGAAGTAGTTTTGCTTTCTAGTATTTTTCAAATATCTCCTTATGTTTTGGTTACTTTAAAATCTTCAGGCATTAATTCTGTCAAAGATTTTAAAAATAAAAAAATTATGTTAGGCACCAATAATGCTGCTGATAATGCTTCTTTTTTATCCATGTTTTCAGCAAATGGCTTAAAACCTAGCGAGATGACAAGAGTGAAAAATAGTTTTGACATTACTAAACTTATTAATAAAAAAGTAGATATATTTGCTGGTTTTACTTCTAATGAATTATATAAATTAGATACTTTGGGGATAAAATATAATACATGGGATCCAAAAGAT
>WFYP01000139.1 GCA_015490055.1 Nitratifractor sp. | reverse complement strand
GGTGTTATAGATTGCCAATATATGGCAAAAGATATGAGGAAAATTATTAATAAAGATATAGCTATAGCAGCGAGATTTTTAATTTTCATATCTAACTTTATGTGTAATAAATATAAGCATATTATCCATCTATAATATTTAAAAAGTTAAGTAATCCTGCTCCTACAGCTATAATGCCTATAATATACTCTTTATCACCAAAACTTGCCATTGGGTCGTTGGCTAAATGTTCGCTGATTGTATCTATGCCAAAATATACTAAAGCTGCTGATATTAAAAAAAGAAACAATCTTCGCATATAATGCTCCTACTTTTTTGTAATTATATCTATATTAAAGTTAATTGTATATAATATAAGAATATAGAATAAAGAGATATAATGATAAATAAATTAAAAAATGAAATACATAAAGCGGTAATTGGGCACGAAGAGTTGATAGATGCAATGCTAATTGCTCTATTGTGCGATGGGCATATACTTGTAGAGGGTGTTCCAGGTGTGGCAAAAACCACAGCTGTAAATGCCCTTGCCAAGGCTATTGGTTTCGAGTTTAAGCGTGTGCAGTTTACGCCAGATTTACTGCCAAGCGATATTGTTGGTAATGAGATATTAGATTTAAAAGCTAACGAATATAAAATAAAGCATGGTCCAATATTTACCAATTTGCTACTAGCTGATGAGATTAATCGTAGTTCGCCAAAGGTGCAATCTGCCTTGTTAGAGGCGATGGCAGAGGGGCAAGTAACCATTGGTGAGCAGAGCTTTAAACTGCAAGAGCCTTTTATGGTACTAGCTACTGCAAACCCAATCGACCAAGAGGGAACTTACGAATTGCCAGAGGCATCGCTCGATAGATTTATGCTAAAGGCGATAGTTGGTTATAATAGTTTTGATGAAGAGTTAGAGATTATGGAGCAAGCCTCTAATAAAAGCTTTGCAAAAATCGAGCAAGTGCTAGATAGCAAGCAGTTTTTAGAGCTTAAAAAAGCGATAGAGGCTGTGCATATCGAGCCAGCTCTAAAAGAGTATATGCTAAAGCTAATTTTTGAAACCAGAGAGCCAAGCGAAGATTTAGCTAAATATATCGAATTTGGTGTAAGCCCAAGGGGCTCTATTTCGCTATTTAAAGCTAGCCGTGCAACTGCTTACTTAAATGGGCGAGATTTCGTAACGCCTGCCGATGTTGCTTCGTCTGCTTACTTGACACTAAGGCACAGAATTAAGCTAAATTACCAAGCAAGTATCGATGGTGTTACTAGCGATGATATTATTGCTAAAGTTATTGCTAAAGTTCCAGCACCATAATGAAATTAAACCAAATAGTTATAGAGACTAAACGAAAGCTATTTGCAAATAGAGTTGGTAATCACTCTAGTATTTTTGGTGGAAGTGGTATTGAGTTTAAAGATATACGAGCATACAATACAAGCGACTCTGCTCGCCACATAAATTGGCGAAAAAGTACAAGAGATAGCATAAAAGTAAACACTTTTAATGAAGATAGAGAGTTAAATATTGTGCTTGTTTTTTTAAATAGTGGCTCGCTAAATTTTTCTACTAAAAAGAGTAAAGCAGTAGAGACTTTAACGGCTCTTAGCTTTGCTTCGGTTTATGCTAAAGAGTCGCTTAGTACAATCTTTTTTAACAATGCAGAGCAACTATTTTTAAAACCTACAAAAAAGGCAGAGGCGGTAGATATAAATTACCAGTTTGCCCAGAGTTTAAAGTACCAAAGTTCTATAGATTATAAAGTGCTAACAAATTACATTTTTCACCATATAAAAAGAGGCTCTATTGTCTTTATAATTGGCGACTTTTTAGACGAAGTAAATTTGCAAGAGATTGCTAAAATACACGAAACTTATTGTTTAATTATAAGAGATAGAGCCGAAGAGAATTTAGAGCTTTTGGGTGAGTTAAATATTAAAGATTTAAATAGCAATGAATTGACACAACTTAACATTGATAAACGAAGTCAAAAAGTTTACAATAAACTCTTTAAAGAGCAAGATAGTAAGCTTTTAAAGCATTTACAAAATTGTCAGATAAAGTTTACAAAGATTTACACAGATGACAATAGTGTAAACAAAATTAAAGAGGTGCTAAATGCCTAACGATATAGAGCCAATTATTACTAATGACTTTTATATTTATATATATCTGTTAGTAAGTTTAGTAGTAGCTATTTTAATAACCCTTTTGGTGCTATTTTTTCGCTACAGAAAAAGCAAAAAAGTAGCTTGCAAAAACCTTTATAAAAGCTTAGATTTTAGCAACCCTACAAAAGAGCTTTTGTACCAATTTACAGTTATAGCAAAAGAGCAAAATAGTAGCCCCAAGCTAGAAGCACTTTTAAAGGAGTTAGAGCCGTATAAGTATAGCCAAAATGCTAAAGTTGTAGATGAAGAGATTATGGCGAAGATTAAAGAGTTTATTGGTAAGGATGAAGGTAGAAGGGTGAAGGGTTTAGGATAAAGGATGAAGGGGCTAGGATGAGGGATGAAGGAGTTGGGATAAAGGATGAAGGGCAGAGGGTAGTTAAATGACTTTGTTGCATCCATATTTTTTACTGCTGTTGCCACTCTATTTGTTGATTGTTTGGTTTTTGAATCGGCACTTTAGAAGAGTTGAGTTTTCTAACTTAAATCTTTTAAAAAAGGCTGTTAAGAGTAGTTTTGATTACTCTAAAATTTTAAAATTTTTAATAGCTTTTTTTATGGTTTTGGCTCTAGCAACGCCGGTAAAAAAGCATATGCATCAAGCTAATAAAGTTAAGGGTTATGATATTTCAATTCTTTTAGATACAAGCGATTCTATGCAAGAGGATAACCGTTTTGGCGTTGCAAAAAAGATAATTGCTAACTTTTTAAAGCAGAGAAAAAATGACAATATCGCCCTTAGCCTATTTGCCAACTACGCCTATGTGGCTTCGCCCTTAACTTACGATAAAAAAAGTATAGAAGATATGCTAAAGTTTATAAAGTTAGGAGTTGCTGGCTCAAGGCAGACTGCACTTAACGAAGCTCTATTTTTAGGTGCAGATATTTTTAAAAAGAGTGATTCTAAAAATAGAGTTATGATACTGCTAACCGATGGGATAAATACGGTAAAAAGCGTAAGTTTGCAGAGTGCCATAAGTAAAATTAAGAGCTTTAATATAAAGGTTTACACTATTGCATTGGGTAAAAAGGGCGATTACAATAAAGAGGTTTTAGAGGATATTGCAAATCAGAGCGGTGGTAAGTTTTATCAAGCTCTAAAGCCAGAAGAGTTAGAGCTAATTTACAGCGAAATTAACAAATTAGAGAGTGGAAAAGTAGAGAGTAAAAGTTATGCTTCATATTCGCACTATTTTCAATATCCACTAACTATTGCACTTATTTTACTTCTATTTTTGGCTATATTTTATAAGCAGAGTTACTCCAAGCCTCTCTTGATTGCGACTGCTATATTTATGCTAATTGCCCTTTATCGTCCGCAAAGCGATAAGCAACTATTAACTAGCCAAAACGATACAAGTTTTGCTGTAGCTGTAGATTTAAGCTATGCTATGGATGCAAAAGATGTTTATCCAAACCGTCTAGCTTTTGCAAAAAGTAAGATAGAGCAACTCTTAAAAGAGCTGACTGGGCAAAGTGTTGCACTATACGCCTATGCAAACAAAGGCTTTTTAATTTCGCCAGCAAGCAAAGATTACGAGCGTTTAAGCTACTTAGTAAAAAACTTAGAGCCAGTTGGAATAAAGCGGGATAAAGCCGATATTTTAAAGCTGTTAAAAGCGATAAATGCAAGCAATAAAGAGCTTAAATCTGTAATAATATTTAGCTCTACAAATAGTGATTATAAAGAGGCATTAGCTTTTGCAAAGAGACACAATATTAAGCTATATATTTACGCTATTGCAACCCCTAAAGGCTCGATTGTAAAAGTTGATAATAGGGTACTCAAGAACTCTTTAGGTGATATGGAGGTATTCGCATTAAAGAGCTTAAAAACGCTAGCCAATAGTAGTGGTGGGGCTTATAAAATCTATAGTTCAAGTAGCGATTTGGGCGACTTTATCTCTGCTATCGATAGTAAAACAAGCTCTCCAAACCCACATAAACAGAAAACTGAGCTATACTATATACCGTTGCTTATTGCATTTGTTCTCTATTTGCTTAGCTTAGTTAGGAAAAAATTATGAAGATATTAATATTATTTTTAGTGCCTATTTTAGCTTTTAGTTCCATAAATAATGACTATTTACAATACAAAGCCCAAAATGCATATAAAAGTCATAACTATAAAAAGGCTTTAAAACTCTACTCTAAAATAGAGCCAAAAAATGATGTAATTTATTACAATATAGCCAACACACTCTATAAATTAAAAAATTATACTAAAGCAATAGAGTATTACAAATTAATAAAAGCCGATAATTTAACTGCTAAAAAACTATACAATATTGCCAATGCTTATTTGATGCAAAAAAATTATCTAAAAGCTATAATTTTTTATAGAAATGCCTTAAAGTTTGAAAATAATCCAAAATTTAAACAAAATTTAGAGTATGCACTAAAGCAGATGAAAATCTTACAAGATATAAAATTAAATAATGCTAAATCATCAACCACGCAAGCAGAACTTGACAACTTTGATGACCAAAATGTATCTAAAGATATGCAAGAGGCTAAATATAAACCAGAAGATAAATTTAATGTATTAGATAGATTAAATAGCAAAATATCTGACTTAATAAATAGCGATAGTAACAGAAGCGATGGCAATATATCGAAAATATTAAAAGTGCATCAAAAGCTAATGAATAAAAGAACCGAAAATAGATTGAAAGAGAGAAGTTCCAAGGTTTTGTTAATACCGATAGAAGCAAATAATACACAGTAGTTTTACAAAACTTTAAAAAATATTAAATTATATTTATAATTTTAATTTAGTGAATTAATTTATGTTATAATAACTGAAAGTTAGTATTAAGGCATTAAAATGGAGAAGTTAAAAAAGAGATTTTACAATTTTATATTTGGCACTGATGAGCCACATTTTAAGAAATTTTTGCAAAGAGTTTTAAACGATGAATTTCACACTCACCCCATAAAAATAGACTCAGTATCTATAATATTTTTTATAGGGAGATGGCTTCCTTTTGCTATTGCTATTGGGATTACAACAGGTGTTATCGCCTCTATTGTAGATTTGCTTGTTGTGAGTATAAATGATAAATTATCCGAAAATATCGTTTATCTTTTTATATATCCACTCTTTGTAGCACTAATTACTGGTTTTATAGTAAAACAAGACAGAGAAGTAGCTGGTCCTGGGATTGGCTTCTCTATTTTGCATTTAAAATCGAAACACTATTTAAAAATCAAGGCATTATTGTTTAAACTTTTTATCTCTATTTTAACACTATCTGGCGGATTTATAGCGGGTAGAGAGGGTCCATCTTTCTACTTAGGCGTTGGTATTGGCGAGTGGGTTGGTAGAGCTTATGGTTTTGGTAAACGCTTTAAAAATATGCTTGGCTTAATTGGTGCAGGAGCGTTTACTGGTGCTTTGCTTAAGGCTCCACTAGGTAGTTCAATATTTGCTTTGGAGTTAGAAAATATGTACGATTTTAACTATCGTCCATTTATTCCAATGATTGTTGCTGCGATTGTGAGTTATTTAACATTCTCTTTTTTTAGGGGAAATCACGCATTTATTTTACTGCACTCTAAAGCTGTTTGGGATTTAAAAAGCATTCCATATATTATTGGTATGGGCTTTTTAATATCTATAACAATTTATATTTATACTATTTTCTTTCACTTTTTAAGAAAAGCAGCATTTATATTTCGCCCCGAAAAACGGGCATTTATAGGGACTTTAATCTCTATTCCTGTTTTGGCTTTTTTATACCTTTATACTAATAATCCAGATTTGCTAGCAGCTCCTGTTGATATGAAAATTTTATCGAATTTAGCACAAACACAGTTTTCGATTTCGGAAGATTTTGTAATAATAGTTTGTACAATTATAATTACAAGCTTTACTCTCGGCTTTGGAATTGTAGGCGGATTGATTTTGCCTGTATTGATTATTGGGGCAGCCCTTGGTAATATTTTTGGGCATGTATTTCCAAACGAACTTGTAATGTTTACACTAGCAGGTATGGGTGCGGCACTCGCAGCCGCAGCAAAAACACCATTGGCTGCGATTGTAATGATTACCGAAATGAGCCACAACGATGTTGTTATTCCAATGACAGCAGCAGTAATTACAAGTTACTTAACAAGCTTTGGCTATAGCTTATATTTGGGTCAAGAGAATATCTTTAAGGGGAGTTTGAAAGACTTTACTTCGCACAGTATTAAGCCTGACGAAGATAAAAAAATATGAAACTAGGAGACATAAGGCACTTTTTTGTAATACCTACATTAATTGGCTTAATAGGTGGAGCTTCGGCGTATCTATTTCGTTATGTTATTAGCCTTTTTGAGGCACTGTATAAATTTTTAAATATTGATAGTTGGCAATATTTTCATATAATCACAATGCCATTAATATTTTTGGGCTCGCATTTGATAATCCAAAAATTTTTAAGGAACCGCTCGAATGTAACTATAGAAGAGGTGGCTAAAAAAATCTCTTTAATGACTGGCAAGTTTTCGATGCTCAAAGGATTTTTGGTACTTTTACTTACCTCTATAAGTATTGGTTTTGGGGTACCTATAGGGCGAGAGGGTCCTATTGCAAAATTGGGTGGATTATTTAGTGAAGTTTTTATAAAACTCTTTAAAGTAGAAAATATAAATGCCCCAATTTACCTAAGTGCTGGCGTATCTGCTGCATTGGCTGCTACATTTAATGCACCGATTGCTGGTATATTTTTTGGTATCGAAATTATAATTGGTAAAATCAACTCTTATATCGTAATACCACTTATTGTTGCATGTACTACGGCAACGCTATTTGCACATAAATTTATTGGTTACTATACAGCATTTTATGTACCACAATTAGATTACAACGACGAATTCTTTTGGTTCATACCACTTGGTGCACTATTTTTTACATTAATTGCAGTGGTTTTAAAATACTCATTTAACAAATTAAAAATATTAAGAAGAAGATATAGAAGCAAATGGCACTATTTTGTAATTGCTATGGGTATTGCAGTTGGTTTAATTATAAGTTTTATGCCCGAAGTTAAAGGGGTTGGTTATGTATATGTATCTAAACTCTTTGAAGATGTCTATGTATCGCACTACACTTTTGAAGTTTTTCTTGCAAAATTGGTGGCTGTAATTTTAAGTTTGGGTAGTGGTATGTTTGGTGGAATTATGTCGCCATCTATCTTTCTAGGTGCATTTGGTGGGTACTGGTTTGGTAGCGAATTTGGAAGTTTTGGTTTCGACCCACGAATTTTTGCCCTTATAGGTAGTGCGGCTGTGCTTGCAGGAACATCTAAAGCACCGCTAAGAAGTGCAATTATTATTACTGAATTAACGCATTCTTATCAACTACTACTGCCTATTTTGCTCTCGTCTGCAATTTCAGTATATTTTCTCTCTAAAATGGAGCCTGGTTCGTACTTTAAGAGAAGTTTAATGCAAAGAGGCATAGATATAGATAATAGTTCAATTATGAATTTTATGAAAAAATGCGACATAATGCAATATGTAAAAAAAATACAACCTATAAAGGCAGATGATAATTTGAGTAATGCAATAAAAAAATTTAGAAGACAAAGATTGCAAAATTTACCTGTTGTAAATGATGAAGGTGTATTAATAGGTTCTCTCGCACTAAAAAGCATTCGAAAACCCTCTTTTGTGTTAAAAAGAGATAAAATATTAGTTAAAGATATTATGAGTGAGCGACCATTTTATGTAGAAAGCAACAATTTAGAAGAGGGGCTATTTAAAGCATTTACAATTTTAAATACAACTTATGTTCCGTATGTAGATAGTAACAAAAAATACCAAGGTGTAATAAATTTAAATAGCTTGCTAAAAGCTTTATCTCTATGCAAAATAGATTATAAAATTCGCTGATTTGTTCAAGCTCCAGATGGTATAATGGTTGAATGAAAAAATTATTTATACTAATTACATTTATATCTATACTAAGTGCAGAAGATAGAGTCTTTTTAAAATTATCAAAAACAAAAGCCTTTTTAAACGAGCCAATAGTTGCTAAAGTTACAGTAATTTATGCTAAAAAAGCTAAATATGTTACTGTAAATGGCTTTGAAAATAAAGCACTATATAGCAAGCTTATAAGCGAAAGTAATCAGACAATAATTAATGGTAATTATCATAAAATTTTTACTTATATTCTATTTCCTCAAGCTACTGGAACTATAAATATTGCACCAAGAGTTGCAACAGTATCGAGAATCGAAAACAAAACAGGCTTTAGAATTGCTGATACATTAAAAAGTAAAACTACAAAGATAGATGTTTACTCTATACCAAATAATCTAACAATTAGTGGTAATTTAAATATGCATTTTGAAAGATTAACTAAAACAGCCAAGGTAAATTCTCCAGTAAATTTTAAATTAGAAATTACAGGTAGTGGCAATATTGATGATATAAAAAGTTTTACTCTACCTTTAAAAAATGTAACATACTTTAGTGATGAGCCAAAACGAAAATTTAAAGTTTTAAAGGGTAAAGTGTATGCAACTTTTATACAAAACTTTAAAGTTATAAGTGATGAAAGTTATAAAATTCCAGCTCTAAAATTAACTTATTTTAATACTCAAACTGAGCTAGAAGAGAGTCTGCTTAGCAAAGAGAAAATAGTTAATATTCCAAAACCATTAGCAAGCAAAAGAGAGATGCTATTTTTATTGATTGGGTTGATTCTTGGTATT
>WFYP01000138.1 GCA_015490055.1 Nitratifractor sp. | reverse complement strand
TTCCAACACTCTGCCATTTACCTGTAGCAAAGTCTATATTTTGGGCACTTAATTGTAAAATTAGGGTTATTGTAATTATTAATATTTTCAAAATAGTTTACCTTTTTAAAGGTTATTATATCAGAAAGTTATTTAAAATAGAAGTTGCTAGAGGCACCTTTCATTGCCATTAAGTTAAGGATTCTATATCCATTTTTTGGATTTAAGCTTAAAGATTTAAGCTTAAAGCTAAACACTTCGTCACTCCCACAGAAGTGGGAGTCCACAATTTTAAATGCTTAAAAGTTGAAAAAGTTCTTTTTCGGCAAGTTAAACTGTGGATTCCCGTTTTCACGGGAATGACATGGTGGCAAGCTTTTGGCTTTGTGCTTTAAGCTTTATGTATTTTATGGAATTAAAACTCTTAACTTAATGGTAATGGAGATACCCTTTAAGTGTATAGCTAGCTAAGAGCTTTATATACTCTCTTCTGTAGCTTGCAAAGCTTCGGCTTGTGCGTGGGCGATTAGTGGGTCTATTACTAAATCTAAGGCACCGTTGTTCATTACATCATCTAGTGCATATATAGTAAGCCCGATTCTATGGTCAGTAATACGGCTTTGTGGGTAGTTGTAAGTTCTGATTTTTTCGCTTCTGTCGCCACTTCCAACTTGTAGTTTTCTCTCTTGTGCTAGTTGATCCATCTGCTCTTGCATTTGAGCTTCGTAAACTCTAGCTTTAAGTACTTTCATCGCTTTATCACGGTTTTTGTGTTGCGATTTTTCATCTTGAATAGATACTGTAATTCCAGTTGGAATGTGTGTTAAACGAACGGCTGAGTCAGTTGTGTTTACACACTGTCCACCACATCCACTCGCACGGAAAACATCCATACGAACTTCGTTTGGCTTAATATCTACCTCTACATCTTCAACCTCTGGCATTACGGCAACTGTAATTGCAGAAGTGTGTACTCTACCCTGTGTTTCGGTTGCTGGCACACGCTGAACGCGGTGTGTGCCACCTTCGTATTTTAGTTTTGCATAAACGCTATCGCCTTTAATAAGAGCAATAATCTCTTTAAATCCACCGGCTGTTCCCTCGCTTGAGCTTACAAGTTCTACTTTCCAACCCTGCTTATCGGCATAACGCATATACATTTTGTATGCATCTTCTACAAATAGTGCACTCTCATCACCACCAGTACCGGCACGAAGCTCTATATAGATGTCTTTGTCATCATTTGGATCTTTTGGAATCATTAAGATTTTTATCTCTTCTTGAAGCTCTTTCAAGCGTGGCTCTAGCTCAGCTAGCTCCTCTTTTGCCATCTCTCCAAACTCTTCATCGCCTAGCATCTCTTTGTTCTCTTCGATTGCTTCGATAACTTCTATAATCTCTATCGCTTTGTTTCGAATTGGCTCGATATTAGATTGCTCTTTGCTAAGTTCTGTCATCTTTTTAATGTCAGATGCTATCTCTGGTGTGCTAAGTTCTTGGGTAATTTCGTCGTATCTATCTATAAATGGTTGAAGCTTGCTTTTAAGCATGGAATTTCCTGTATAAGGGGAGTTTTGCACCAAAAAGGTGCGGTAGGCTTACGCCTCTAGTGAGTTTACTAATTTGTGAAGACGGCTTACTTTTCTTGAAGCTGTTTGCTTCTTTAAGAAACCTTTGCTCACAAAGTGGTGAAGTTGCTTATTAGCAATTTTAAATGCCTCTAAAGCACCCTCTTTATTACCAGCCTCTACAGCCTCTTTAACAGCTTTTACAATGTTTTTAAGACGAGTTCTGTAGTATCTGTTTCTCTCTGTTCTTACGATTGTCTGTTTTGCTCTTTTTTTAGCAGACTTATGATTTGCCATTGAATTTTCCTTGAAATTGATTGTTTTAATAGGGTACAAGCCCAATTTAATTGGCGAATGGTATCAAAAAACATATTAAATTTATATTAATTAGCACAAATTACTAAATATTTTGGTAAAATCTACTCAGAATTTACAGGTAAGGAATAAAATATGGCACTTTTTGGTACAGATGGTGTTCGTGGTAAGGCGGGCGAAAAGGTAAATGCAATGGCGGTTTTGCGTCTTGCTATGGCAACTGGTATATATTTTAAAAAGAATGCAAAAACAAATAAGATTTTAGTAGGAAAAGATACAAGAAGAAGCGGTTATATGGTAGAAGCTGCTATTGTAGCAGGGCTTACAGCTGTGGGGTACAATGTTATCCAAATTGGACCTTTCCCCACACCAGCTGTTGCATTTATTGCTACAAATATGCGTTGTGATGGTGCAGTAATGATTAGTGCTAGCCATAACCCATTTTATGATAATGGTATTAAATTTTTTGATAGCAAAGGAAATAAGCTAGCTAAAGAGATAGAGAATGAAATTAACGAAATTTATCAAAATGAAGATTTAATACAGAGTTGCCAAAAAACTGGTAAATCAATAGGCAGAAGCAAAAGAATCGATGATGTAATAGGGCGTTATATCGTGCATCTTAAAAACTCGTTTCCTAAAGATATAAACTTGCAAGGCTTAAGAGTTGTTATAGATACAGCAAATGGAGCAGGCTATTTAGTGGGTGGCACAATTTTAGAGGAGCTTGGTGCTGATGTTGTAGTAATTAACGATAAGCCAAATGGTTTTAACATCAACGAGCTATGTGGGGCAATGCACCCAGAAGAGTTAGCAAAAGCGGTTAGAGAGTATAGAGCCGATGTTGGTATTGCCCTAGATGGAGATGCCGATAGAATTGTACTTGTAGATGAAAAAGGAGATATTGTAAATGGCGACCACTTAATGGGCTCTTTAGCTATACACTTAAAGAAAAACGGTATGTTAGCAAGCGATAATTTTGTAACAACAATTATGAGCAATATGGCACTAGATGACTACTTAGCTAAAAATCAAATTGCTACGCATAGAAGTGATGTGGGCGATAAAAATGTGGCAGAGTTGATGCAAAAAGTTGGTACGAACTTTGGTGGCGAAGAGAGTGGGCATGTAATATTTAGCGACTACTCAAAAACTGGCGATGGAATACTAAGTGGTTTGCAAGCTTTGGCAATGTTGATACAAAATGGTGGTAAAGCTAGCGAAATCTTTAGACCATTTAAGCTATATCCACAAGCAAAATGCAACCTAAATATCAATAACAAAATACCATTAGATAAGATAGAAGGGCTAGATGAACTTAAAGCAAAAGTAGAAGCAGAGAATATGCGACACCTATTTAGATACTCTGGCACAGAAAATAAGATAAGGCTTTTAATAGAGGGTGAAGATACTAAAAAGATGAATGAGTTAATAGAAGAGGCAGAAGCTTTCTTTACAAAGGCTCTTTCGTGAGAAAATTTGCAATATTTCTATTTGCATTAGTTGGTATATTTTTTATCGACCAAGGCTTAAAAGAGTTATTTTACTTACAACATTTTGATTGGCAAAGTAAATGTATTTCGCTAGAGTT
This sequence comes from Nitratifractor sp., assembly GCA_015490055.1. Taxonomy (GTDB): domain Bacteria; phylum Campylobacterota; class Campylobacteria; order Campylobacterales; family Sulfurovaceae; genus JAADEQ01. The sequence continues at coordinate 6,804 of WFYP01000138.1, read as the reverse complement.
GCACTTAAATAAGGGTGTAGCATTTAGTATGTTGGAGTTTTTAGGCAATAAGTTAAAGTGGATACAACTATCTCTTGTAGCACTACTTGTTTACTTAGCATATAGTGAAAAGTGGCTTCAAAAATATCCTCTATCTTTAGGTTTAGTTGCAGGTGGAGCAGTTGGAAATTTATACGATAGATTTAGCATAAATGCAGTAGTAGATTATGTTTATTGGCACTGTGGCTTTAACTTCGCTGTATTTAACTTTGCCGATGTTATGATAGATGTAGGTATTGCTTTGATAATTTTGCAAGAGTTCATAAAATATAGAAAGTCAAAATAGATGAGATTTTTACTCTTTTGCATTTTGATAGTATCGTTAAATGCTTTTAATATTGTTCCAGGAAATTACCACGGAAAAATTAAATTTATAAAGCAAGAGAAGCTAGATTACGACTTTGATGGCTTAAACTTTAGTGAGCTATCAGATTTAGCTTACGATAAAAACTCTCATACACTTTATGCCGTAAGTGATAAGGGGATATTGTTTACATTTATAGCAAATATAAACGATAATGGCTTTAAATTGACCCCTCTTAATGGATACAAATTAAAAAGAAAAAATGGCAAACGCTTAAAAAAATGGAAACGAGATAGCGAAGGTTTAACGCTAGATAACAGAAACAATCTGTATATTAGCTTCGAGGGTAAACCTAAAATATCTTTGTATAGAAAAGATGGCGTTAAAATAAAAAATATAAAATTGCCCAAAGCTCTAAAGAGAGCAAAACTACGCTCTAAAAATAAGAGCTTAGAATCCTTAGCGTGGCACCCAAAATATGGTTTATTAACTGCATTAGAGTACTCAAAAGTTGGCGATAAAAAAGAGAATCAGACAATATACTCCACAAGTGGCAAAAGTTGGCGACTAAAGATGGAGCCAATCCATAACAATGCAATAACTGCCATTGAGGTAATGGATGATGGCAACTTGCTGATACTAGAGCGAGCCTACAACGGCTTGCTAGGAAAATTCCAAGTAAACTTAGTAAAAATGTATATAAACGGCTGTAAAAGTGGAGAGTTTTGCAAAAAAGAGAAACTCCTAACAATAGATAGTGCCAAAGGCTGGGAGGTAGAAAACTTCGAAGGTTTATGCAGAGTGGGTAAAAACCGTTACCTTATGGTTAGCGATGATAACGATAGTATATTAGCTTCGACTGTTTTAATTTATTTTGAACTTACAAGAAATTAAAACTGACATATAATACCATTATGCAAGCACATTTTGTATATAATACTCCATAAAATAGTATTGTTGGAGAACAAAAACATGGAAAATAAAATAGCAATTATAGGCTTAGGCTATGTAGGATTACCACTAGCCCACGCATTTAGCTCTAAATATAAAGTAGTAGGTTTAGATATAAATACTGATAGAATTAATGAGCTAAAGAGTGGCTTTGATAGAACTTTAGAGTTAAATGAGACTCAAGTTAAAGAGTGTATCGATAATGGTATGGAGTTTGTTGCAGACATTAATGAGGCTAAAGATTGTAATATTTTTATAGTAACTGTACCAACTCCTATAAATGGCGAAAATGAGCCAGACTTAACCCCTATAGAAAAATCTACCGAAGCTATTGCTAAAGTGCTAAAAAAAGGCGATATTGTAATTTATGAGAGTACAGTTTACCCAGGTGTAACCGAAGAGATTTGCGTACCTATTTTAGAAAAACATAGTGGCTTAAAATTTAATGAAGATTTCTTTTGTGGTTACAGCCCTGAGAGAATTAACCCAGGCGATAAAGAGCATACAGTTACAAAAATACTTAAAATCACCTCTGGCTCAACCCCTGAAATTGCTAAAAAAGTAGATGATTTATATAAAAGTATAATTACAGCAGGGACTCACTTAGCACCATCTATTAAAGTAGCAGAAGCTGCAAAAGTAATCGAAAATACCCAAAGAGATGTAAATATTGCACTAATGAATGAGTTAGCAAAAATATTTGATACTCTAAATATAGATACAAACGCTGTAATAGAAGCAGCAGGCACAAAATGGAACTTTATAAAACTCACCCCTGGACTTGTTGGTGGGCACTGTATAGGGGTTGATCCATACTATTTAACTTATAAAGCACAAGCAGTTGGCTACACTCCAAACTTAATACTAGGTGCAAGACAGATAAATAACTCTATGAGTAAATTAATAGCTGATAAAGCTATAAAATATATGGTTAAAGCAGACAAAAAACTAAACGGTGCAAATGTACTAATTTTAGGAGTAACATTTAAAGAGAATTGTCCTGATATGAGAAATACTAAAGTAGTAGATATTATAAAAGAGCTTCAAGAGTATGAGTGTAATGTAGATGTATATGACTACTGGGTAGATAGAAGTGATAAAGAGAGTAAAGATTTACCATTTATCAATGAGTTACCATTAAACTCTAAAAAGTACGATTCGATTATAGTTGCAGTTGGGCATGATAAATTTAAAGAGATTTCACAAGAGCAGTATGAGAGTATGAGCAATGGAGAGCCTATTATTATAGACGTTAAAGGTATTGTTGCTAAACCTACTTGGAGATTGTAGTTTTAAGTTGCAAGTTTGAAGTTGGTGCGATTATGTCGCATAAATAAGTTAAAGTTTAGAAAAGGATTGATATGAGTAATATAAAAAAATTCGCCCTAACAGGAGCAGCGGGATACATAGCTCCAAGACATATGAAAGCTATAAAAGATACAGGTAATGATTTAGTAGCTGCCTTAGACCCATACGATGGTATAGGTATTATGGATTCAAACTTTCCAGAGGCTAGCTTCTTTACAGAGTTTGAAAGATTCGATAGACATATCGATAAATTAAAAAGAGAGGGTCAGCAGATAGATTATGTATCTATTACAACGCCAAATTACCTACACGATGCACATATGCGATGGGCTTTAAGAAGTGGAGCAGATGCAATTTGCGAAAAACCATTAGTACTTAACCCATGGAATATAGATGCCCTAAAAGTAATAGAGCAAGAGACAGGGCATAAAATATATAACATCTTACAACTAAGACTACACGAGTCTATTATAGCTCTTAAGCAAAAAGTAGAACAAGAGTTAAAGCAGAACCCAAATAAAATGTACGATATAGACTTAACTTATCTTACAAGTAGAGGAAAGTGGTACTTCGTAAGCTGGAAAGGTGATGAAACCAAAAGTGGTGGAATTGCTTCTAATATTGGTGTACACTTCTACGATATGCTAACTTGGATATTTGGCGATGCAAAAGAGAATATAGTACACTTAAAAACTCCATATGCAAATGCAGGATTCTTAGAGTTAGAACACGCAAGAGTTAGATGGTTCTTAAGCGTTAAATACGACTATATCCCAGAAGAGATAAAAGCTACAGGGCAAAGAACATACAGAAGTATAACAGTAGATGGAGAAGAGATAGAGTTTAGCAGTGGCTTTACAGAGCTACACACAAGAAGCTATGAAGAGATACTAAAAGGCAATGGTTTTGGGTTAGACGAAGCATATGGCTCTATTGAGACAGTATCGACTATAAGAAACTTAAATCCAGTTGGACTTAAGGGTGAGTATCATCCGTTTTGTGGGAAAGTTTTAAGTTAGAAGTTGAAAGTTTGACTTTAAGGAGGAAACGGTTTGGCTAATTATAAGGATTTGAGAGTTTGGCAAAAAGCTATAGATTTAATTGTTGATGTCTATTCAGAAATTAGTAATTTCCCTCATATAGAAAGATTTGCATTATCAGACCAAATACGACGATGTAGTGTTTCAATTCCTTCCAATATAGCAGAAGGTGCGGGTAGAAGTCATACTAAAAAATTTGTTCAGCTCCTATCGGTATCTTTAGGCTCTCTTTATGAACTTCAAACTCAACTTGAAATTGCTAAAAGAGTAGGTTATATTGCTAATACGCAAGAACTGGATAGAAAAACACTAGAGATAGAAAAAATGTTAAATGCTTTAATCTCTTCAATAAAAAAAGGCAATCAATGAAATCTTCAAACTTCAAACTTCAAACTTCAAACTTTTTCGCTCATGAAAGCTCGTACATAGACGACCAAGTAAGCATCGGAGAAAATACAAAAATCTGGCACTTCTCTCACATACTTTCTGGAACAAAGATAGGTAAAAACTGCTCGTTTGGGCAAAACTGTGTTGTAGGTCCAAAGGTAAATATAGGCAGTGGCGTAAAGGTGCAAAATAATGTATCTATATACGAAGGTATAGAGGTAGAGGATGATGTATTTTTAGGACCATCTATGGTTTTTACAAATGTAGTGAATCCAAGAGCTTTTATAGAGAGAAAAGAAGAGTTTAAAAAGACTCTTCTTAAGAAAGGTTGTTCTATTGGAGCAAATGCTACAATAGTATGTGGAGTAACTATTGGAGAGTATGCTTTAATAGGTAGTGGAGCAGTGGTAAACAGAAATGTAAAGCCATTTGCACTTATGGTTGGAGTTCCAGCAAAACAGATTGGCTGGGTTGGAATATCTGGGAATACTTTGAAGTTTAAAGATAATATTGCAAAAGATGAATTTGCTGTATATAGATTAGAAAATGATAAATTAGAGGTGGTTAAAAAATGAAGATAGATTTTGCAAATTTAAAATATCAGCATGAACTATATAAAGATGAGATAGAGTCGGCAATGCTTAAAGTTGCTAGAAATTGCAACTTTATAATGGGTGAAGAGGTAAAAGAGTTCGAAGATAATTTATGTAAATTTACAGGTGCTAAGAATGCAGTAACTTGCTCAAGTGGAACCGATGCTCTACTTTTAGCTATGATGGCATTAGATATAAAACCGGGTGATGAGATTATTACAACACCTTTTACATTTATCGCAACAGCTGAGACTATAGCTCTTTTAGGAGCTAAACCAGTATTTGTAGATATAGATGAAAAAACTTACAATATCGATGTAAGTAAAATAGAAGAGAAGATTACAGATAAAACCAAAGTAATTATGCCAGTTAGCCTATATGGACAACCAGCAGATTTAGAAGCATTACAACAATTAAAAATTAAACATTCAAAATTAAAAATTATAATCGACGGTGCACAGAGTTTCGGTGCAACTTACAAAGGAAAAGCAGAAGTTCATTATACGGACATCTACACAACAAGCTTTTTCCCTGCAAAACCGCTTGGGTGCTATGGTGATGGTGGTGCAGTATTGACAAACAACGATGAGTTAGCAGAGAAAATGAGAATGCTAAGAGTTCATGGACAAAACAAACGATACCACCATAAATACATTGGTATGGGTGGAAGAATGGATACAATCCAGTGTGCAGTTGTTAATGTAAAGTTAAAACACTATGAAAAAGATTTAGCTAAAAGGCAAGAGGTGGCAGAGAAATATAGTAAAGTTTTAAGTTCGAAGTTGGAAGTTGGAAGTGAGGAGTTGAAAGAGAAGAAAAAAACTTCAAACTTCCAACTTGAAACTTCCAACTTGATTTTACCAACAGTAAAATCAGATAGAACTTCTGCCTGGGCACAATACTCAATAAGAGTGAAAAATAGAGACAAACTACAGCTAATGCTAAAAGAAGCAGGCATACCAACAGCCGTGCACTACCCAATGCCTTTGCATTTGCAAGAGTGCTTTGAATATTTAGGCTATAAAGAGGGTAATTTTCCTATTGCTGAAAAAGTTAGCAGTGAGATTATGAGTTTGCCGATGAACCCATATTTAACTGATAAAGAGATAGAGTATATAGCAACACAGTTATGATAAGAATACTACTACTATTAATACCATTTATACTGTTTGCTCAAAAACCAAAGATACTACTTTTAAAAGTTTATAAAGACCAAAATATCACTGGCTGGGTAATGAGTGAAAAGCTAGACGGTATTAGAGCTTATTGGGATGGAAAACATTTAATAAGTCGTGGTGGCAAAATTATACACGCACCAAAATGGTTTACAAAAGATTACCCACCATTTCCAATAGATGGTGAACTATGGAGTAAAAGAGGAGATTTTGAAAATGTATCATCTATCGTTAGAGATAAAACGCCAAGTGATAAATGGAGAGAAATTACACATAATATATTCGAAGTCCCAAATGCGAAAGGTGGCTTATTTAAACGCTTAGCAAAAGTAAAACCATATGTTGGTAAATATATAAAAATAATAAAACAAATTCCAATTAAAAACAAAAAGCAGATGCAAAATTTTTTGCACCAAGTTGAATCAAAAGGTGGAGAAGGCATAGTTGTCCGCGATCCAAAAGCACCATATATTAATAAATGAACATCTAAAGCCCTAAAAGTAAAAAGCTTTAAAGATACAGAGTGTCAAGTTACTAAAGTTCTAAAAGGAAAAGGCAAATACGCTAAAATGTTAGGCTCAATAGAGTGCAAACTACCAAATGGCACACTATTTAAAATAGGCTCAGGCTTTAGCGATAAAGAGCGAAGAAACCCACCTAAAGTAGGTGACACTGTGACTTTTAAATATAAAGAGATAACTAAACATGGAAAGCTTAGGCTTCTCTTGTTTTTAAGAGTTATAAATTAAGTGATAAATATATCTTAAAAAACTCTACTCTTAATAAATGCATTTAAGTAAACATATTGTAACTTTTATATTAAAAGAAATATAGTATAATGCATAAAATTGTATATTAAGGAAAATAGTGAAAATCCTAATAACAGGCGGAGCCGGCTACATAGGTAGCCATACTTTAGTAGAGTTATGCAGTGCAGGGTATGAGTTCATAGTTTATGATAATCTATCAAACTCTTCAAAAGAGGCTTTAAATAGAGTAGAGAAAAT
>WFYP01000137.1 GCA_015490055.1 Nitratifractor sp. | reverse complement strand
TATTATATGTTTATATTATGTTTAACTTCTTTAATTAAACCATTAAACGGTATAATTAAATAATATAAAAAATGTAGGATATTAAATGTATAATAAAAAATTAATAAATAAAATTGCTATTTTATCAATAAGCTTCGCTTTTACAGCTTGTCAAAATATAGATACGAATAAAAAATCTGTATCTAATATACAAAAACAAAATACTATAGAAGCAAAATATATTAATAGAGATAATTGTGACCAAATAATTAACAAAGATTTTTTTAAAATTTGTTACAACTATAAATATAAAGCTGCAAAAAGTGTAGCATATACACTAGAAGGTGATTTGGTAAATGATGTTAATATAAAAAATAGACCAGATTTTTATTCTGAAAATGCTATTGATGACCCATATAGAGCTCATGTTAAAGATTATTATCATTCAGGTTACGATAGAGGACATTTAGCTCCAGATGCTGCTTTTGATTGGAGTCAAGATAGTTTAGAGGCTACTTACTCTTTGGCTAATATAATTCCACAAGATAGAGAAGTAAACGAGCGTCAATGGAATAAAGTTGAAGAACATGCAAGAAAAGAGGCTGTACTTTTAGGAAAAATTAATGTTATAAATTTAGTTGTTTATCCTGAACATCCAAAAACAATAGGTAATGATAAGATAGCAGTATCTAAAGGTTACTATAAAATTATGTATAATAAATTAAAAAATTACAAAGAGTGTTTTTATTATGAAAACAATGCCTCATTAAATGCGAGTACTTTATATGGAAATAGAGTAAATTGCCAAACAGTTTTAGTTAAATAAGCTCTTATATAGCATAGTTAAAAGTTTAGTTTAAGATTACTATAAGCTAAACTCTGTTAATATTTCGTTAATCTTAAATTTAAATTCAAGCAAAGGAGACTGATATGATTTGGCTTATTAGATATAATCTACTTTTTAATCAGTCTTTTATTGCTTAGTGGCTTAGACTCAAAAGAATTTTTGAAAAACTCCCCCCCCTACTTTAAAAGCTAAATTTACCTAACTATTTTTTTCTATTGGGTATATTTTTGCTTGTTTTTCTATCTTTTGAGTTTAAGCTACGCTGCATTCAGACTTACTATTTTTTTAAATCAGAGTTTTATATATTTATATTTTATATTGTTATGTTTATTGTTAAGGTTTTTATTATGTTGAAATTAAAAGTTATATTGAAATTGGCTATGCCAATAGTTGTAAATTTATTGTTATTAACTACTATACAGTTTACCGATTTATATGTAGTATCTAAATTTGGTGTTGATGCTGTTAGTGCTGTTGGGATTGTGCAAGGTGTTTGGGGGATTTTATTCTCTTTAACTATTGTGTTTTCATCTGGTGGGCAAGTGTTATTAACTAGATATGTTGGGCAAAAAAGCTACAAAAAGGCTTCGCTTGTAATTTCGAGCTTGTTGATTGTTGCTTTAGCTACAAGTATATTGTTTATTGCCATATTTGCTGTAATGCCCAAGATGATATTATGGTTTATGGGTGTAGATGGTAAAGTTATGGAATATACTTTAGAGTTTGGGTATATTTTGTTATTAGATATACCATTTATTTTAATTAATGTAGTTGTAGATACGGCTTTGCACAGTTATGGTAATAGTAAAACACCAATGTATTTGGCAATGGTAGCAGCAGTTTTAAATGTTATATTAGATTTTGGTTTAGGATTGGGCTATTTTGCTATGCCAAATATGGGTGTATTTGGCGTTGCTTTATCTACTGTAATAAGCTATGGTGTAATATCGGCGTTACATTTGTATATATATTTTGCTAAAAAAATGCCATTTATACCTACATTACGCTTTAGAAAAAATATCTTTAAGCGTGCATTTAAGGTAGCATTGCCAGAGGTTGGGTCTCGTATATTTAATACTATATCGTACTTAATTTTCACTACGGCTGTTATTAGTTTGGGAAGCAGTTACTATGCTGGATTTAACATTACTATGAAGATAATGGCAATAGGATATATGCCTATAATTGCATTTGCAGCAGCTGGTGGTATATTGATTGGTCAAAAAATTGGTGAAAAAAATTATGAAGATGCAAAAGGTTTTATTAAAATAATTGCTGTTATAAATTTAGCTATTATGCTTATGACTGCTATATTTTTTATAATATATACAGATAATTTAGCGACTATATTTAGTGCAGATAAAGAGGTAATTAAAATTATTGTTGAGTCTATAATCTTTTTTGCTATTTCAGATATACCATTTGCTATTGATGCAACTTATACTTTTGCATTAAATGGTGCAGGTTTAACAAAAAAGACTTTTAAGATAAATATGATAACTTTATGGATTTTTAGAATCATTCCAGCTCTTATTGCAATTTATGTATTAGGCTCTTACGAATGGGTTTTAAGCGTGTTTTTAATACAATTTAGTGTTACTGCATATTTAATGTATAGAGAGTTTAAAAAAGATGAATGGATGAGTGTAAAAGTGTAAAGCTATTCCACAAAAGTGGAATAGTTTGCAATTAGCAAGAGTAAGTAGATATATACTCGTATGGAGTTGGTCTTCCCTCTACAGGAATAACATGTCTATCGAACATATAATCGATATACTCTTTAACATACTCAGGGCTCATAATTGGAGCTAAGAAGTCGTGGTCTTTTTCTAGTCCCTCTAATGCATCTCTAAAGCTGTTTGGAAGCTCTGGGATTTTTCTCTCTTTTAACTCATCTCTAGTTAATTCGAATAAATCTTCGTTGAATGGTCCAACTAAATCGTAACCACCTTTTTCGATACCGTCTAGTCCAGCAATCATAAGTACTGCAAATGCTAAGTATGGGCAAGATGCACTATCTGGGAATCTTGTTTCAATTCTTGTAGCTTTCTCACCCGCACCGTAAGGAATACGACAAGCAGCAGATCTATTTTGGCTAGAGTAAGTCAAAATTCTTGGAGCTTCGAAACCTGGAAGTAATCTTTTGAATGAGTTAGTTGATGGGTTAGTAAATGCAGCAACCGCCTCTTTGTGTGCAAAGATACCACTTAAATAATCTAATGCAGTTTTACTTAGATTCGCGTACTCACCCTCTGCGTAGAATAAGTTTTTACCATCTTTCCATAGTGATTGATGAACATGCATACCGTTACCATTATCGTTATAGATTGGCTTTGGCATAAATGTAGCAGTTTTACCATTTAAGTGTGCTACCATTTTTACAACATACTTATATTTTTGAACATTGTCTGCCGCAGTAATAATATCGCTAAATACGATACCAATTTCGTGCTGACCCTGTGCAACTTCGTGGTGACCTAGAACAACTTCTAAACCAACCTCTTCTAAAATTTGCATCATTTCTGCTCTTAAATCTACTGCACTATCAGTTGGCATAGTTGGGAAGTAACCACCCTTAATTCTTGGTCTGTGACCCATGTTGCCAGCATCTTCGTACTCAGCGTCATCTGCCCAGTGACCTTCGTCTGTATCTACTCTGAAGTACTGCTCATTATCTTTATCTTTAATAATTACATTGTCGAAAATAAAGAATTCGTTTTCTGGTCCAAAATATGCTGCATCTGCTACACCCTTCTCTTCAAGTGCTTTAAGTGCTTTTTTAGCTATTGATCTTGGACATTTAGCATATAGTTCACCTTTGTAAATGTCGTAAACATCACAAATTACTACAGCTGTTACATCAGCAGTAAATGGATCTAAGAAAGTAGAACCTGCATCTGGCTTAAGAAGCATATCCGATTCGTTAATTGGTTGCCAATTCTCGATTGATGAACCATCGAATGGAAGACCATTTTCAAAACTATCTGGACATACCGCACTCATTCTATATGTAATATGGTGCCAAGCACCTTTAATATCTGTAAATCTAAAATCTACAAACTCAACTTCGTTCTCTTCGCAGAATTTAAAAAACTCATCTACGCTATTAACAAATTTACCCATTGTTACTCCTCTGAAAAATTAAACACTATATTATACCCTCAAATTGCCTTTTAGCTTATTGAAAAGTTGCTTAAAATTTATGCAATTTCTTCTCTCTGCTTATAAATGACACACACTCACTATAGCCAACACTCTTTGCCAGCTCCACTGCTTGGGGGTATGCAAAGCCAATATCCTCTACTTTATGTGCATCAGAGCCAAAAGTTATATCTATGGAATTTTCGTAACACATTTGTAGAATCTCTAAACTTGGATATGCCTCTTTTACCGGTTTTCTAAGCCCTGCTACATTAATTTCTACTGTCATTTGTGCATTTTTGATAGCTTTGATAGCATTTTTAGCAATTTGGCGAATATCTTTTTTGGGCTTAAAATTGAACACTTTTATTAAATCTATATGCCCTACAATATTAAAATATCCACTCTTTGCCATCGCTTCTATCGCATTAAAATACTCTTGCCAAATTGTATCTATATCTCTATTTTTATACTCGCCAATAAATTCTGGATTATCAAAGCCCCACTTATCTAAAAAATGCACCGAACCAATTAGATAATCGACATTAGCATTTAAAACAAGGCTATCCATATGCCCCTCTAGGTAATCTACTTCGTAGCCTAAGCGTATATCTATCTGCTCTTTAAATTCATCTTTTAAACTTAAAATTTCAGCTTCGTAACCAGCCATTTGCTCAAAGCTCATACGATACTTTTCATCAAAATTCATAGGAGCATGGTCGCTAAAGCCATATATATCTATACCTTGATTAATAGCCTCTAAAACATACTCTCGTGGTCTACCAGTAGCGTGGTTACAAAGTGGCGTATGGTTGTGTAAATCTACTCTCATGGAAAATCCTTTGGATTTTAGCTGAGAGCGAAGAGCCTAGAGCGAAGAGCTAAATTTGTGGCTTCGCCTTTTATTAATAAAAAGAAGCGAAGCTACTTTGTTAGCTCTAAGCTCTCTGCTCTAAGCTCTCTGCTTAAAATAAAGCGTTGAAGCTTTATTTTATCGCAATTATAGTAAAATTACCAAAAAATTAGATGGATGTATATGGAATCTAAAAAAGTTGAACTTTTAGCACCTGCTGGTAATTTAGAAAAGTTAAAAATAGCACTTAATTATGGGGCAGATGCTGTTTATGGAAGTACAAGTACTTTCTCTTTACGTATTCGCTCTGGTAAAGAGTTCGATATGGAGTCGTACGCTCAAGGTATTGAGTATGCTCATTCGCTTAACAAAAAGGTTTATGCGACTGTAAATTCTTTTCCATTTAATTCGCAAATGAAACTTTATGAAAACCATATTGCAAAAATTGCAGAGTTGAATCCTGACGCTTTAATAGTATCTAGCCCTGGGGTTGTAAAAATAGCTGCAAGAGTTGCTCCAGATATTCCAATACACCTATCTACTCAAGCAAATGTTATGAACGCTATGGATGCCGAAGTATATTATGATTTAGGCGTAAAGCGTATAATTGTAGCAAGAGAGATAAGCCTGAAAGATTGCGAAGCTATTAAAACACACTTGCCAGATTTAGAGTTAGAGGTATTTGTACATGGCTCTATGTGTTTTGCATATAGTGGTCGTTGTTTAGTTTCGGCTTTGCAAACTGGGCGTGTACCAAACAGAGGAAGCTGTGCAAACGATTGCCGTTTCCCATACGAAATTTATGCACACAACCCTGAGAGTGGCACAACCTTTAGACTTGACGAAGAGGAAGAAGTAGGCACATACATTATGAATGCCAAAGATATGAATATGGCTTCGCATATAGACGAAATTTTAAAAAGTGGCGTT
>WFYP01000136.1 GCA_015490055.1 Nitratifractor sp. | reverse complement strand
GCATATATGCATGGATGTGATGAATTGTTCGCTAACAATTTATCCTTAGAAGCTTTTATTTTATCGATTGAAAAAGCTACAAAAATATTTTTTTATACGGAGAATATAATGAGTTTACCAAAGTATGAAAATATTTTATCATCCTTGGAAGATTATATATCTTTAGCTAAAGAGTGTATATCTAAGTCACTTTTTTTCACTGCGTTTACTATCGAAATAGAGGATGATTTTAAGGCTGTTACTAAGCCTAATAGAAATTTTGATTATATTTATCAAGAAAAACATAAGATTTATTATATTGCCCTAAGTACAATGTCAAAAGATATAAGTCATATTATAGATAAGTATCGTGATAAGCATAGTGATTTGTTACTAACATGTATGTGGGAACCTATCAACAATGAATGTATTGAGAAATGTATCCATGCTTAAAATAGTATTTACTTTACTTTTATTAGCTCTTAATACATATGCGATTGAGTTAGATATTCAAATGCTTCAAGGGATTGTCGATAAGCATCCTGATGCTCTTAAAGAGAGACTTATACTTGCAAAGTATTATGAAAAAAATGATAATGATTTAAAATCACTTACTCTCCTTAAAGAGGTTCTTAAGCAGGAGCCTAAAAATAAAAATGCACTTGCTATCAAAAAAAAGATAGCGCTTAAGGAGAAAGCAAAAGCTGTTTTTAGAGAGGCTGGCTTATCATATCCAATAAATTCTAAAGAGGCTCAAACGAGACTTGATAGTTATTATGGTACAAGTAATTATCAGTTTTATAGTAATTTATATCAAGCACTTGTAGAGACAGATGTGACTCTTGAAGATAGTTATCATGTAAAAGCTGCATATATTTATCTTTGGGATGCTAGGTATGCAGAGAGTAAAGAGGCACTAAATAGGCTTAAACAAGAAAACAATATAGATTCAGCAAAAATTCGTGCAGATATTTGTTATTTGACAGGGAAGTATAAATGTGCTGTAAAACTGTATGAAAAACTCTATAATACTTCTTACGAAATTAAGATTGCAGTAAAACTTATTAACAGTTATCTTTATTTAGGTGAAACAGCAAAGGCACAACGACTTTATAACTTTGTGTATCGTAAGTATCCAAAAAATAGTGAACTACAGAAACTTGGAACAAAAATAGAGACTGCAAAAAATAGCTACTTATTAACTATAAAAAAAGCTTACGAAAAAGATAAAAATATTGATACACTCTCTGCCTATGCCAATGTTCTCTTCTCAGCAGGAAAAAAATCTGAAACTTTAGAGTTGATTCATAACTATAACAAAGAGAAAGTTACAGATGATTCATTGGTCTTAGAAGCAAAATATCTTACTTGGATGGGTAAAACAGATAAAGCATTAAGGATTTTAAAACATGGAAAGCTTAACAAAAATTTAGATGCAAAGTTAATGCTTGGTCAAATTTATTCTTGGGATCATAGATATAAAGAAGCTCTTCCAAATCTCAATGAAGTAATCAATAAAAGTGATGATAAAGAGCAGGTTTATAGTGCAAAAAAAGCAAAGGCTTATGTCTATATGTGGGATAAAAAGAGTAAAGAGGCTAAAACTCTTTTTATGAAACTCAAAAAAGAAAATCCAGCTGATAAGGAAGTAAAAGAGGCTCTCATGGAGCTAAACCATAACTATGTGGGGCTTATCAAAATTTATAGGGGGAGAACATCTTTAAGTGATGTAAAACGATTGTCAGAGCTGTACCAACTCAACAAGCAGAGTGATATGGCGATAAAAAATCTTAAATTATATGTGGAGAGAAAACCTAGTGATCTCGAAGCTACAAAAGATTTGGCTTTACTCCTTGTTGAGAATAAAAAGTATTATGAAGGGTTTGGATATCTTGAGTATTATGCAGCACAAAAACAGACAGTTAAATCGAGTATTTTACTTGCAAAAAACTATTATTGGCAAGGTTTTTCTAAAGAAGCTTTAGATGTTTTAAATGGAGTTTTAAAAGAGCATCCAGAAGATAAAGAAGCTCTAAAGTTAAAGGCAAAGATATTAAAAGTTGCCCCTCGTTTTACAACAAGTAATAGTGGTGCTACAACGAGTACCTATTTTGATGATTTAGGAAAAAAGCTGCTCTTTTTAGCTGATACACTCTACTTTAATGGGCATTATATTGCATCTCTAGAGTATTATAAAGATTATCTTCGTAGCCATCCAAATGATCATGAGGTAAGATATAGGTATGCTTTTGCTCTTGAAAATTCTAAAAAATATGGAGAAGCAGAGGGTGAGTTTTCACTTATATTTTGGGTGAAAGATTCTGATGAGTTACGATATCATTATGCCTACAACATGATGAAAAATGGAAAACTAAAAGAGTCTAAAAAATTACTTCTTAAGTTAAAAGCTAGTGTTTACAAAAAACTAGATGCGAATATGAGCAAGTTTTTAAACTCTTGGAAAACATCTTGGGAGTCTCTTAAATTTCAAAAGTATGCAAGTTATTATGATAATAATTTTTTAAAAGATGAAATGTGGTCATATCGAAAACAAGAAAAATTTTCTAACGTTAATTATATATCAGTTGGTGTTTATGACCCTATATATAAAAATATAGGTAAAAATAGCTACATGATAAAATTTTATCAAGAGTATAGCACAAATAAAAATGCAGATAAAGGTTATAAAACACTTGAAGTTAAATGTGCTAGTCATGAAACTGAATGTAGAATAACAAAAGAGAAATGGGAAGCGGGCATTTACAAAAAAGAGTTACTGCTAGAGCCATTTATAGATAAAAGTCTTAAGGAAAACAGATATTTACAAGCCCACCCTTTGGCTCTAAATACCAAAAAAAAAAGTCTATGCTAAAGGGCAAACCAAAAAAATATCATGATATATCTTTAGCTGGTGGAATGAATAAACAGTTTATTCCCGAAAAAGAGGTATTTGTTAAAAGTTATGTTACGGAAACCCCTATCAGTCAGTTAAATAAATCTCAAATCTCTGCTGATGCAATTACTACTGCTTCAGCATTAAACCATATAAAGGCTGATGCCTACATGTTTAAAGATAGTGCAGATATTATTTTTAAATCACTAGATCTATTTTATAAGCGTTCACAAATAACTGATCATATTGCTCTAAGTGCAGATATTGGGTTGTTTTCGATTGGACAACATAAGAAAAAATATAGTGGAATTCGTTATGGTGCTACACTTTTTTATGATAACTTTTCTTTACGTTTAGGTAGAAATGATTATGATGATTTTTCTGAGTTTGTTCCAACACTTACGTATAAAAACAGTTACAAACAGCATAGTTATTCCTTAGAATATACGAAACAAAATGCACTTTTTTATACATACTCTTTAGTACCTTACGAAAAAAGAATTATAGCAAATCATTTTTCAGTTTCCGACTATATACTATTTGAAAATAAAACAGACTTATGGGCAAATATAGAGGTAAATTTTTTCAGTAATGCTGATAGAGAAATGACTACTCAGTTTGATTGGGTATTTTACAAGGATAGTGTATGGAGACCAAAATTTACTTATAGTGTCGCCTTGGAAGGTTGGTATACATCACACTCTAAGCATCATTACGATTTTTATTCTCCTCACTTTGCAGATTCTACATTGCTAAGATTAAATCCCCAGTATGTTTTTTCAAAATATGCAGGTGTTCGAGGAAAAATTGGTATAGGATATTCAATAGTTGATAAGACAATACCATATAAATATGGTCTTTGGCTCTTTGGAAACCCGATGAAACATTTGGATTATGAGATAGGTTGCCTTGAAAGTAATTCAGCAAGATTATCCTATGGTTCTAATTATTATTATAGAGAATGTAAAGCAAAGATTAGTTATTCATGGTAGATTTGATAAAAAAAGTCATCTTTATAGCTTCTATGGCTGGAGGTTTATATTTAACTTATTTTAGTGTAGAGCATCTTCAAGATATATTTATTGCAGCATCTAATACATTTGTGAAGTTTGGTGTAATACTGATTTTTGTGTTTACTATGTTGATTATTATACGTTATCTTTTACTCATGTTCTTCTCAATTTTACAAGTATTAAGACGCTCTGCCGATGAAGATTTCCACACATCAAAAAAGGATATAGTCTCTATTATTGTGCCTTGTTATAATGAGCAGGATGTCATTGTCCCATCGCTTAAGAGTACCATAGCTCAGACATATCCAAATATCGAGATTCTTGTGATTGATGATGGAAGTAGTGACAGGACGTATGAACTTGCTAAAATGTTTGAATTTGAAGAGGGATATAGAAGTTTAAAAGTGCTTTCAAAGCCAAATGGAGGAAAATCTCGTGCACTCAATTTTGCAATTAAAAAGGCAAAAGGTAGCTTGATATGCTGTGTAGATGCTGATTCAAAACTGGATAAATATGCTATAGAACTTTTAGTACAACATTTCAAAGATCCCGAGATTGCAGCAGTTGCAGGGAGTGTTAGTGTTATTAATACAGATACATTTTTAACTAAGCTACAAGCACTTGAGTACATACAAGGGCTAAATATGGTGAAAAATGGTCAATCATTTTTAAAACTTGTCAATATTATTCCTGGACCTTTAGGAATGTTTAGAAAAGAAGCGATGCGAGAGGCTGGATACTACTCTCATGACACTTTTGCTGAAGATTGTGATTTGACTCTTTCTCTTATTGCTAAGGGTTATAAAATAGATTTTGAACCTGATGCAATTGCACACACAGAAGCGCCAGAAGACTTGTTAGATTTATTGAAGCAAAGGTACAGATGGACAAGAGGAATACTTCAAGCTATTAAAAAAAATAGACAGTATCTTTGGAATATCCGTTCAAATCCCTCTATCTCATTTGTGATGTGGTATATGCTCTTTGAGTCAGTATTTTGGCCTTTTATGACAATTTGGGGCGATGTATTTATGATATACTTAGCACTTGCAACTGGAACAAGTCAGTTACTTCTTTTTTGGTGGATAATGTTTACTGTATTAGATGTTGCAGGTGCTATCTATTGTCTACTTATTACAAGAGAGAAACTCTCTTTAGCTGCATACTCTATCATCTATAGATTAGCCTTTATTATGGTTATTAATATTGCTAAAGTATTCGCTACAATTGAAGAGTGGTTCAATATCGAAATGGGTTGGGGAAAACTTGAAAGAAAAGGAAGAATATGAATTTATTATCATTTTTATCATTTTTAATTTTAGCAATTACTTTGCTAACAATGGTGTTTGGAGTTATAGCGTACTTTTTGTATAAGGCTCGAGAGAAGAAAAAAGGTGCTGCAAAAATAACATATGATGAGGCTCTTGAACTAGAGGGGAAAGAATTTCTCTTTTTTACTAAGGAGCAATAAAATGTCACCCATACTTAGAGTGAACTCAAAGAAGGTAGATGGATATGGAGTGCAACTCTTGATTTCTATGATGATATTGATAGTAGTATTAACATATTCTAGCTTTTATCTAATGCAAAATTACTTTGCAAAATCATTTTTAGAATTTAATTTAAGTGGTAAGAAAGTCTATTTTTTACAATCAAATACCGTGAAAAAAATGTATGAAAAAAATGGTATGGATTATGAAGCATATAGAAAAAGAGTAGAGTACTTTAAAAATCTTTGTCTTAAAAATAGTTATAAATCTTTGGATGTCTATAGTGGAGATTTGGCAGGTTTAGATAAAAATTCTAAATTGATTGCCTTGGATATGATGTCACTTTCAGCAAAAGAGATAAATGATATAGACAAATTTGTAAGTAGAGGTGGAAGAATTATTTTCAATTATACGAGTGGATTTTTAGATACAAGATTAAGGTATCAAAAAAAGAATTTAGTCACTAAAATAACAGGTCTCTCTCTTGATAAAAAGATAAATAATATTACTTACGATAGAAATTCAACAGCTTTTATAAGTACAAAACTTCTCTCGCCTATCACTAAATATTTACCTAAAGGTAAGACACTAGATTTAGCTTTATATGACCCTCTACCTATATTTGATGCCCCTAAAAATTTGGATGTAGATGCCTACATGACTACATGGACACAGGTTAATTATATGAGTCTTCCAAAAAAAGGAGAACTTACGAAAGCGCAGAGCGCTCTTGTTTGCCATGGGTATAAAAAGAAGGGGAAATGGGTCTATTTTAGTTTCCCCTCATATGTTTTTGTTGAAGTCTCTCCATCACGATTTGCAAACTTATTTAAGGGAATGTTAGAGTACTTAGATAAAAGTATCATAGCTTTACCTTATCCATATATAGATACAAAAAATATTGTTTTTGTTTCAGAAGATACAGAGTATAAATTTGAAAATTTACAGAAATTTCATGATGTAGCAGAGAAAAACCATTTTCCAGTAACAGCATTTTGTGTTGCGAATTTAGCTCAAAAGCATAAAGAGATGATGCACGAAGTTGGTAAAAGTAAATATGTAGAGATAGGCTCACACAGTTATACTCATGGGAAGATTGTAGGTAAGAGTGATGCAGTATATGAAAAAGAGACAATAGGCTCTAAAAAAGCTCTTTATGCTTTAACAAAACAAGAGGTATACGGCTTTAGACCTCCTCGTGAAGAGATAGATGATAAAATGATAAAATTGCTTGGACAAGGTGGATTTAACTATATTCTCAATAAAAGTGAAAGTCGTTTAACACCATATTTTATGGACAAGATTATGATTATTCCACGCCATGGAACTGATGATTATTCTTATCTAATAAATCTTGATTGGGATTCATCAAAAATATTAAAAGAGATGGAGCATGAAGTGAATGTTGTGGCAGATTTAAATGGTATTTATACGCTGAGTACACATACACATCTTATGTCTTTTGGGTCAAATATTAACATTACGGATAAATTTTTTCAGTATATAAATGCTCATAAAAGATTTAAGCCCATGAATGGAAAGATGCTTTATGATAGAGTTTCTCAAAAATCAAAAATTACTCTTAAAACTAAGGTAACTATGAAAAAACTTCTCATGACAATTACTAATAATAATAATGTTTCAATTAAAAATATACATTA
Source organism: Nitratifractor sp. (assembly GCA_015490055.1). Classification (GTDB taxonomy): domain Bacteria; phylum Campylobacterota; class Campylobacteria; order Campylobacterales; family Sulfurovaceae; genus JAADEQ01. The sequence continues at coordinate 80 of WFYP01000136.1, read as the reverse complement.
TGAAATAGATGTTGATTCTGCGATAAAAATAACAGATGTAGGGTGTGAAATTGTTGGTGTAAAAACAAAACTGATTAAGG
>WFYP01000135.1 GCA_015490055.1 Nitratifractor sp. | reverse complement strand
GTGTAGATATAAAGAACTACATTATAAATATAGGAGCTTTCTCTTCTGAAAAAAACCATAAACTTTTAATAGAAACTTACAAAAAATTGGACACCAATTATGATTTAGTATTAATTGGCGATGGTAAATTAAAATCAAAAATAGAAAAGTTAGTTTCTAAATATAATTTAAAAGATAGGGTGCACTTTTTAGGATTTTTAAAAAACCCATACCCATATTTAAAAAATGCAAAATTAACACTTTTGACATCTAAAAATGAGGCGTTACCTGGAGTTGCAATAGAGAGTATATTTTTAAATACACCTGTTGTATCAACAGATTCTAAAGGTATAAGAGAAGTTTTAAGTGGTGATTTAAAGCAGTTTATTGCAAAGGATAATAAGCAATTAATACACTTATCACAAAAAGCTCTACTAGATTACCCAGGAATTAACACTATTTACTATAATAAATTTTCAAAAGAGCTTTTAAGCTCTTATAGCAATCTATTTAAAAAGGATGATAGTGCTTAATAAAGCTTTAAATATCACAGCTGTTATTTTCGCTTTTGTATTTCCACTCTCTATTGCTGCTGCAAATATCATATTGGGAGTTATGTTTATCTTATGGATAGCACAAAGAGATTGGAGTAGAAAATTTAATCAATTAAAAAACGATAAAATACTCTTATCTATATTGGGAATAACTACTCTACTTTTAATATCAACACTGTTTTCCAATAGCATTTATGACGGATTTGCACTTAATAAAAGCCATAATGAATATAGCTTTATATTAAAAAGATTTATTTGGTTGAGTATGGTTTATGTAATTTTTGTCACATCTGTAAAAAGAGAGTATCTCTCTAAAATTATAACCGCATTTTTAGTCTCTATGTTTATAAATGAGTTAATATCGTATGCTACCTATTTCCATCTAATAGATATAGAGCACTGGAAAGCAAAAAAGATACTCTACCATGAGCTTACTTACAATAATCCAGCACCTATGAATCATACATTTTACTCTATTTTTTTAGTTGTTACAGTTTTTTTACTATTAACACAACTATTTATAGAAAAAAATATTTTTATGAAAGCTTGGATTTTACTTTTTTTATCAAGTTCTACTATAAACTTATTTGTCAATGGTGGAAGAACCGGTCAGTTAGCATTTGTTCTTGCTAGTGTAGTTTACACTCTTATATATTTTAGAAAAAAGATTAAATATATAATCTTGATGCTCATAATATTGCTATCTATAATGCTAAGTGCTTATAAGCTTAGCCCAAATTTTCACAACAGAATAAGTCAAGCAATAGGTAATATTAACTCTATTTATAAAAATAGAAACTATGATACATCTTGGGGTTCTAGAATTGCTTTAGATTTGGTCTCTTGGAGATATTTGACTCAAGATATTAAACATTTTATTTTGGGTGCAGGTGCAGGAGATGCAAAAAAAGAGATATTACAATTTAGTAAAAAATATCCAAATCTTAAAAGAGCTATTTGGCAAAAAAAACACTTACACAACCAATACTTCCAATTTTGGGTAGATGGCTCTATTTTTGCACTTATTCTATTTTTGTATATGATATATATAATAGTAAAAATAGATACACCTTATAAGGCACTTAAATATGCGATAATTACGGCTTTTGCATTTGCCTTTATCTCTGATGTATTTATATATAGAACAACTAGCTATATATTATTTTTATTTATTGTAGCAATACTTACAATACAGGCAAAGGAAATCTATGAATAGTGCTACTTATATACTATTTTTACTGCTAACTTCTATTGTAAAAATAACGCCACAAAAAAGCTTAAAAATTATAAGCAGTATACTTGCATCAATTGTATGGTATATAGATATTTTTAGAAAAAAAGTAGTTTTAAAAAATTTAGAAATTGCATTTCCTGATATTAGCAAAAATAAGCGCATTAAAATAGCTAAAAGTACATATAAAAATTATATTTACTATTTTGCCGATATAGTTAAAAGTATAAATATTAAACCGGAGGAGTTAGAAAAAAAAGTTACAATAAAGGGCAAAGAGAATTTAAATACAGCTTTAGAAAATAATAAACCAATAATATTTATGACTGCACATTTTGGAAATTGGGAGATTGCTCCAAAGATTATAGGTGCTAAATATAAACCGATGGTTGTATTAATGCGAGAATTTGACAACCCAAAAATTGGAGAGTTTTTTAAAAAGAGTCGTACCTCGTTTAACATTACTCCCATAAATAAGCAAGGCTCAGTAAAAGAGATAATAAAAGCCTTTAGAGAAGGCAAAGCTTTAGGTATATTAATAGACCAGCACTCTAATTCTCCAAAGGCGATAAATGTAGAATTTTTTAATAAAAAAGTTAAATTTAACCGAGCAGTATCGACTTTAGCAGATAAATTCGGAGCTCTTGTTGTACCAATGTTTAGCTACTTAGAAAACAGTAAATATACTTTAGAATTTTTAGAGCCAAAGAGTTTTGAAAATGAGACAATAGAGAGCTTTACACAATGGCAAGCGACAACTATTGAAGATATGATAAAAAAACATCCAAGTGAGTATTACTGGTTTCATAAACGCTTTAAAAATATAAAGGGGATATATGATTGATATACTCTTTATAGCCCAAAATAGACATCAGTTTGAGTACTTTAATAAATTGGCTAAAAATTTAAAATTAAATTGCAAAGTTGTAATGCCAAAACATTTTTGTTATAGTTTTAAAAAGTGTAGTATAGATAAAAAATTAGATGAGATAGAGAGAAAATATAGCAAATTTAAAGCTCTACTATATAAGCCATATATAAAATTAATAACACCATATTTTGAGTGCAACTATAGATACTATATTAACAAGTTT
>WFYP01000134.1 GCA_015490055.1 Nitratifractor sp. | reverse complement strand
GTTTCCAATTATACAACCAAAAGTTTATATACCTACATACAAAAGTAAATGATAATAGCTATTTAGATATAATTTTGCAAATTAAACAAGGGAGTTTTATGTATATTCCTAAACCTAGCAAATATGACCCAGACAATTTAGGGCATTTTGGTAAATTTGGCGGACGCTATGTTCCAGAGACACTAATGCCTGTTTTGGAAGAGTTAAAAAAAGATTACGAAGCCGTAAGATTCGATAAAGATTTTTGGGGCGAGGTAGATTACTACTACAAAAAGTATGTTGGTCGCCCTAGCCCACTCTACTTTGCAGAGAATCTATCTAAAGAGTTAGATGCAAAAATATATTTAAAAAGAGAAGATTTAAATCATACAGGTGCACACAAAATAAACCACACAGTAGCACAAGCAATCTTAGCTAAACGCCTTGGCAAGAAAAAGGTAATTGCAGAAACTGGTGCTGGGCAACACGGCGTTGCAACCGCAACAGTTGCAGCACTATTTGGCTTAGAGTGCGAAATATTTATGGGTGCTAAAGATGTTGAGAGACAAGCCTTAAATGTATTTAGAATGAAGCTACTAGGAGCAAAAGTACACGCCGTACAAAGTGGTAGCAAAACACTTAAAGATGCTATGAACGATGCTATTAGATTTTGGGTTACAAATGCCAGAGATACATTCTATATAATCGGCACAGTAGCAGGACCACACCCCTACCCTATGATGATTAGAGATATTCAATCAATTATCGGTTGGGAAGCTAGAAAAGATATTTTAGAAGCCGAAGGCAGATTGCCAGATAATGTAATTGCCTGTATTGGTGGTGGCTCTAACGCTATTGGTATTTTTAATCACTTTTTAGAAGACGAGCAGACACAATGTATTGGTATCGAAGCTGGTGGTTTAGGGCTAGATAGTAAACACGGAGCATCACTAGCAAAAGGAAGCCCAGGGGTACTACATGGGCAACTAAGCTACCTACTTCAAGATGAAGATGGTCAGATACTAGAGGCTCACTCTATAAGTGCAGGGCTAGACTACCCAGGTATTGGACCAGAACACGCATATTTAAAAGAGTTAGAGGCAGTTAAGTACAATAGTATTACCGACAAAGAGGCTTTAGATGCATTTGTATGGTTAAGCCAAAAAGAGGGTATAATACCAGCATTCGAGAGTTCACACGCTATTGCTTATCTTAAAAAGATACCAAAAGATGAACTTAAAGATAAATTGGTTATAGTAAATGTCTCAGGAAGAGGCGATAAAGATATGATACAAGCAAAAGAGTTATTAAAATTTGATTAAGGAAAATAGAAAGATGAAAATAGAATTTGTTGCAAAGAAATTAAAAGATATAAAAGCAGATTTAGAGTTAATCGTAGTAGTCGATAAAAACTTCGACCACGATTTAGTTAAAGAGTACAAAACAGTTTTAAAAGATGCAGGTTTTAGTGCAGAGCAAGACGAAGCGATTTTACTACCAGAGAGTAAAAAGCTTTTTGTTGGTTCAGAGTCGCTAAGAGCAAAAGATATTCGCCCAGCTGTTGCTACTGCATTGCGTTCAATTTTAGGCAAAAACTACAAAACAATTAAATTGGCAAGCTACTTAAGCCATACAAAATGCACAGCAACACTTAGAGCACTTGCCGAAGCAATAGTATTAGGAACTTACGAATACACAAGATACAAAAGCAAAAAAGAGAACTCTAAATTAGAGAAAGTTTTTATATCTAGCCAAGAGTACAACGCTAAAGAGATAGATAAAGATGTAGCTAAAAGAGCAATAGACAAAGGTATAGAAGTTGCTCAAAGTGTTAATTTAACAAGAGATATTGTAAATACACCACCAGATGATTTTTACCCTAAAATTATGGCAAGAGTTGCTAAAGATATAGCTAAAAATGAAGATTTAGAGATAAAAGTTTTAAATCGCTCAGAAATTGCAGAGCAAAAAATGAACGCTCTATTAGCTGTAGCAAAAGCGAGCACACACGCTCCAAGAGTAATACATGTTAGCTACAAGCCTAAAAATCCTAAAGCCGTTGTTTCACTTATAGGAAAGGGCTTAACATACGATAGCGGTGGGCTTAGCCTTAAGCCAAGCGACTTTATGGTTACAATGAAAGCAGACAAAAGCGGCGGCTCTGCGGTTTTAGGAATTATGCAAGCTGTTAGCAGATTAAAACTACCAATCGAAGTACACGGATTTATCGGTGCAGTAGAGAATATGATAGGTGGCAACGCTTACAAACCAGACGATGTTTTAATTGCAAAAAATGGTAAAACCATAGAGGTTAGAAACACCGATGCCGAAGGTCGTTTAGTACTTGCAGATGTACTTTGCTACGCTCAACAAGAGGTAGATGCAAACTACATTATCGATATGGCAACACTTACAGGAGCTTGCGTTGTAGGCTTAGGGCACTACACAACAGGTGTTATGGGTAACAACCAAAAAATAATAGATAAAATGCTATACGCTGCAAACACAGCATCTGGCGAAATGGCAGCACAGTTACCATTTAACAGATACTTAAACAAAACTCTAAAAAGCTCAATTGCAGATATTTGCAATATCTCAAACACAAGATACGGCGGAGCAATTACAGCAGGACTATTCTTAAGTAACTTCATAGAAGAGAAAAACCGACAAAAATGGCTACACCTAGACATCGCAGGCCCAGCCTTCGTAGAACACGAATGGGGCGAAAACCCCCACGGAGCAAGCGGAGCAGGCGTAAGAGCAGTAACAAGATTTATAGAAAAACTATCAACTAGCAAGGGCGAACACTACTAGTTAGAGCTTAAAGCACAAAGCTTACACAATGTAGCGGGCAGTGCCCTCACTGCACATTATAACCAAGCAACTATTCAAATTAAAACCTAAACCCTTGTAACAATTTTACTACTTTTTAACAAACAACAGGACATCTAAAATGTTCCTTCAATTTACGAATATTAGGCTAACTTCGCTATAATGTTCCTTGAATAATTAGCTAAACTATTTGTTTGATTTACTATAT
>WFYP01000133.1 GCA_015490055.1 Nitratifractor sp. | reverse complement strand
ATTTGAGATTTTCGGAAAAAGAGATTTGTTTAGCCGTAGCGTAAAGAAAATGCAACTGTTTGAAGCTGAAAGCAGAGTTTTGCATTTTTAGCGTAGGCTAAACAAATCTCCCGAAAATCTCATCTTTTGTGCGATTTTTTTTGTTTCGTTTTTTTCTAAAAAAAATGAAAGGAAAAACCTAGACAAATTAAGAATTAGCGACAAATTTCTACTATACAAGTGTATGCATTACGCAGTGCAACTGCGTAACGAGAGGAAAGATGGACATCAGTATAAGCTAGAAGAGTTCTTTGACAAAAAAACACTCTTACAACTACATCGTAAAATAGGAGAATATCTCAAAGCAAAATTTCCAAATACTAACATCAAAGACTTTAGTTTGGATGAAGCAGATCTATTTAAAAACTTCACAGTTTCAGATGACTCAGTAACAATCTACTTTAGCATGTATCAAATCGGTGCGGCATCATATGGTTCGATGAAAATAACCGTACCTTTTAAAGATTTATCAATCCACCATATCAGAGTTTCATCAAACTCTTCTATCAGTTAGTTTTTTGATATCAATACAATCTAATCACATTCTTCTTAAAAGCCAAGCGATAGCATTTCCAAGTCCATTAGCAAATCCACTTTGTCCATTTACAATAACAGACCAACTCCCATTTGCACCACCACATGTGTTACCATTTGCTATACTGCCATTAGCATAAATAGTTAAATCAAAACAATTTGAACTACTAATACCTCCACCACGACTAAGCTTAACAGTAGCATAATTGCCACTTGCAGTTTTTGCACCACTACATTCAGAATACTCTACAGGGCTTGGGATATTTGGATAGCACATAGATATAGAACCAGAATATGAGCCACTACTACTAGAAGAGACTCTTGCCTGTCTTTCTCGCTCTTCTCTCTCTCGTTTTAGCCTAGCAAGTCGTTCTCTCTCTTTTCTCTGCCTCTCTAATCTTGCCTTTTTTTCCTGCTTTTTCTTTGCTATATAGTTACTTACTTCTTTCACTTCATCAGATTTTACACCATACATTTTAGCTTTTTTTAGTAGCTCATCTGCTTTATCAAAAGACTCCGACTCTCCTGCTTTTTTTGCTTGACTTAGAAACTCTGCCACATCTTCTGCATCCTCTTCGTCATCGTCTAAACTTATAGCATAACTGCTAGTAGGGTAAAAAACAGCAACACTAACAAAAGTTAAAAAAAATATTAAGATAAATTTTTTCATTTATCCCTCACACACCTAACAAAAAACTTATTGGACTTATTAGCATGGTTTGTTTTCCCAGTATAGAAGGAGACTATCCAAACATAATTAATAGCAGAGACATCTTCACTAGAAGACCAATAAGGATCAGCAGAGTTAGTAACATACTTAAAGTTCTTTATGATTGCTGGATTATATCTTTTTATATCTATAATACTCTGTAACTCTTTGATGGTGGGCAGTCGCCAATCGTCATACCCCGCCAAAGTTAACTCTTGACAATACCCTTTTGCCCCCTGCCAGTCTCTTTTAACGGTTTTGGCATCTCTGTTGTCTTGCCATTCTAAGCCTGTATGGTTATCCTTAACCGTATTAGCTCCCAAACAAGCCACTATAACTACCAGTAAAAATATTTGCTTCATCAACACTACTCCTTATAAAGTTTTTAAATGCTTTTAAATCTTCAATTTTATTAATTTATCAATGGTCCCCTCAAAAAAATAAGGAACAAATATTATCTGCCTCTTACACACCTAACAAACGAAGTAGACTTAGATATTTTAGCTACATATGTAAACCCATCAACAAAGTGTACTATATGGTTATATTTAGTATCAGATATATCTTTACTGGAAGACCAATAAAAGTCATAGGCTACATTATTAAAAGAGGGCATAATGGCAGGTCTGTATCGATCATAATCAACAATAGTAAGTAACTCATCGTAGCTTGGTAATCGCCAGTCAGTAAATCCTGCTAAAGAGAGGTTTTGACAATATCTTTTAGCTTCTTTCCAACTCCTTTGTACTGTTTTTACCTCAAGGTTATCTTGCCAAATTAAGCCCAATTTGGTATCTTTTACTACATTGCCACTTCTTTTCCATCTTTGAAATTTTGGAATATCTTTTTGTTGTAATACTTCTCTATAGCTTGGGGTTGGTTCCAATTTATTAAGTTTTAAATTAATCTTTACCGAAGTCTCTGCACCTACAAAAACAGATTTTTTTGCATATCCTTGATAGTATTTATTTCCTTCTTTTACAACTTTAATAACATGGTCTCCCTCTTCAAGAAGTATAGAGGTAAACCCCTCCCCCGTCATCGCCTTTTTCTTACCATCTACATAGATGTAAGCCCCCTGCTTATCCGAAGCAATTCGCACTTTACCCTTATCGGCATAAAGTGATGATGCCATCATAAATACCATTATGCCACTTACAAAAATTTTTTTCAATACACTCTCCTTTAGTAATTAAAATAATTAAACTCACAATCTACGATAAACTATAAACATTATAACAAAAGATTTATAAATTTATTTACCTCTTGTGTATAACAAATCTTGCAACATAAGACTTATTATTATATCTCCGCCTATATCTACCTTTTAAAAGAGGTCGGACTTTAAATATCTACCCCTACCTAGCCAAAGAAGCCACACTCTATTTAAGATTAGTAGCCAAAACAATCTATTTTATTATAGTAATACACATTACAGTAACAGACATTACTATAATAATGTAAAATTTGAATTTTTAACAATTGAAGAAAAAATTACAGAAGAAAAGGAGTTAGACGTTGAAAATCTACTATTTGTATAGCAAAATAATAGATTAATAAAAAATTACCTAAAACAGAAGCTCTCTTTGAAGAGTCTATCTAAAATAGCAATAATATTTAGGTTAAGGCAATAGTACCCACTCTAAAATATTAATAATTTTAATTTTAACTCCATCTATCTCTTGGATAGAGCTATCATCCATTGTTATTAACCAAGAAATTAGAGTCTGGTGATAGTAATAGTATCTTTATCTTCGTTTCTAAAAACAAAACCAGCAGTATCTGTATTATTATTTCTTTATCATATCAATATAGTTTCTATAGTTCCAAATAAGAACATAATATAGCTTAAGCTCTTTTTAACTTATTAAGTTTATAATTAAAGTATAAACTTAAAGGATAAATTATGACAGTTTCTGCAAAAGATTTACGCTTTAAAATATCTATGCTTTTTGATGCTTTGAGTAAAAAAGAGGATATTATTATCACTTACCGAAATAAGCCAAAAGCCAAACTTATTCCTTATGATGGCAACTCTAGCAATAAGGAGAAAAGTGATGCACTTTTTGGTTTATGGAAAGATAGAGATGATGATGTAGATACAATCGTAAGAGAGCTAAGAAAAGGTAGAAGTTTTGATATATAAAACTCTTATTGATACAGATGTGTTAATTTGGTATCTTCGCGGAAACCAAAATGCTTACAATTTAATACACTCTTTAGATAATTTTGCTATTTCTTTAGTAACACACATAGAGTTAGTACAAGGAATGAGAGATAAAAAAGAGTTAAAGACTCTTCAAAATACACTTAAAAACTGGGAGGTTAAAACTATTTATATTAATGAAGCAATAAGCACCAAGGCTCTTTTTTATGTAGAAGAGTATTTTTTAAGTCACTCTATGCAATTAGCAGATGCCCTAATAGGAGCAACTGCAACAGAGTATGGATTAACACTTATTACTGCAAACGATAAGCATTATAAAGTAATTAATGGACTCGATATATCTATTTTTAGACCATAAAAAAAGGGGGGTTAAGACATTAAATATCCACTTATACCTACCCCAACAAGCTACAACTCTGCAAAAAATTATAAATAAATAGAATCTATTTTTTTATTATAGTAATATATACTACAGTAATACGCATTACTATATTCTATAGCAATAATAAGCACTCTAAAATATTAATTGCCTTTACATTTGCCAACTTCAAAAGATACTCTTTTTACTTAATATATTGAGTAGTAATGTAATAAAATCACTTGATATATCTTGTAATTTTAGACTTTTCACTCTTTGCCAATCCTAGCCATGTAAAAACCGCTAAAGGCTTTGTTTGGTAGGAATCTTAGGGTTTTAGTTACTTCGCTCGAGTACTCTTCATCTTGCCATTTTGTTATGCCTTTTTGGGTGTTTTGTAAGTTATGCTCTATTGGTAGTACTTTGGCATTTGGATATTTGGATAGTAGGTAGTTTACTACAGCTTCATTCTCTTCTGGGGCGAAGGTGCAGGTGGCGTATATCATTTCGCCGCCACTTTTTAGTGATTCGAAGGCGGAGATTATTAACTCTTTTTGTAGTTTGGCAAATTTGTATATTCGTCTTGGGCTCCACCATGTTATACCTTTGGCTATGTCGATATGGGCTTCGGAACTACATGGGGCATCTAAGAATACCGCATCGAACCATTCGGGGCATGCCTTGTAGATAAATCTGCCATCTTTATTGTAAGTTTGAATATTTTTAACTAGCGACTCTTTGAAGTTTCGCTTCATCATAAAAAAGCGATTTTTGTCTGGTTCTACTGCACTCACTTTACTAGCTCTCTCACTAAATATTAAGCTTTTGCCTCCAGGTGCTGCTGCTAAATCTAATACCCAAAACTCTGGTTTTATTTTTAAAGAGATTGCAGCAAATATTGAAGATAGGTTTTGAATATAAACCTCTTTTGCAGTGTAAGGTGTAGATTTTACTAATGCTTCTCTTGACTCTATTGATAAAACAAAAGCTTCTTTGCACCACTCTACACTTTGTGGCTCTATGCCTTCTTGCTTTAGCTTTTCTAAAACTTCTTGAACTGTTGTTCTATTTAGATTAACCCTAAAGCTAAAATGGGTTTTTGGAGTGCTTAGCATATTAAATAAGTTTGGGTTTATTGATTCTAATCTATTTTTAAAATCTTCTAATGTTGCTCGTTTTTTCTGTTTTGCCAAATTTGTTCCTTTTTATTGTGTGGATAAGTTTTATTTGTGCGGTGAGGGCAGTGCGTGCTAAAAGTTAATAGCTTCTTGGCTGTATTGGCTTGCGGGCAGACACATAGGTCTGCCCCTACATCCCAAATCCAACATCCAACATCCTAAATCCTAAATCCAAAAACTGACTATAAACACTACCCACTAACAACTAACCCCTCTACACTAACCACCCTACCCTTTTTATTAACTTTGCAATACTCAACTACCATTCCGTGGGCTCTTGCATAGGCTTGGGCTCTGTTTAAATTTGGATATACCTCTTTGTAGCCTTCATAAAAGCTTTCGACTATCCACTCTTGTAGTTCTTCGTAACTGGTAAATTCATAGCCAAAAGCTTCTAGTAGTCTTGCGGTGTAGCTATCTACTACAAATGCTTCTTTGTAGCAGGCGTAGTTTAGTATGGCGTCGGCACTCTCTTGACCTACTCCTTTTTGTGCTAAAAGCCAATCTCTACTTGTGCTCTCTTGAAACTGTTCGAAAGTTTCGAAATCTTCTAATATATTTTTTGATAATTGTTGAATGTTTTTAGATTTGGCTTTGTAAAATCCACTTGGTCGTATAAGCTCTTGTAGGGTTAAAATGGGAGTAGTTACTATTTTTTCTAGATTTAATGTATTTGATTGTTTTAAATTTTTTAAGGCTTTTTCTACATTGCCCCACGAAGTATTTTGCGTTAGTATTGCACCAATAGCTACTTCGAAAGTTCCACTATTTGGCCACCACCAACTGTCACGACTACTATTGTCGTAGCCGTTTTGCTTTAAAAGTTTAAAAAGTTCGGTGGCACTTTGCATTACTTATTTGGAGCAAAAGGGATAAGTGCACTAGCCCAAGTTAAGCCACCACCAAAGGTGTCTAGCAACATTAGCTCGCCACTTTGCAATCTGCCCTCTTCGTAAATGTCATTAATTGCCATAGGAATAGATGCAGCAGATGTGTTACCATACTTATGCACAGTTAAAACAACTTGGTCTTCTCTCATTCCTAAAGAGTCACCAACTGCTTTTATAATTCTATAATTTGCTTGGTGTGGTACAAAGTGCGGTATTTCACCTGCTTCAATATTATTGTTTTTTAATATCTCTTTTACATCTTTTGTAAGCGTTTTTACAGCCAATTTAAAAGTTTCGTTACCCTTCATTTTAACAAATTGTAAGCCCTCATCTATTGCAGTGTGGCTTGCAGGATTAACAGAGCCTGGAGATGGTGTAATTAAAAAATCCCAATAACTACCATCTGCACTTGCGTGAATATCTACAAAAGCTTCGTCTCTGTTTGTCGTTGCACTAATTACAGCAGCACCTGCACCATCGCCAAAGAGTATAGATGTTGTTCTATCTGTATAGTCAACTATAGAGCTGAATTTCTCGGCTCCTATAACTAAAACATTCTTTTTCATACCAGATTCTATAAATGCTTTTGCAACTGTTAGAGCATATACAAAACCACTACATGCCGCACTTAAATCGAAAGCTTGAACATTTTTAATACCTAACTTATCAGAAACCAAACAAGCAGTAGATGGCATATTAAAGTAATCAGGCGTAACTGTCGCCATAACTACTAAATCAATATCTTCCACACTTAAGCCAGCTCTCTCAATAGCAATTTTGGCTGCTTTTGCCGCCATATCGCTTGTAGATTCATCATCTGCTGCTATGTGTCGCTTTTTAATTCCTGTTCGTTTAACAATCCACTCATCACTGGTATCTACCATCTTTTCAAAATCGGCATTTGTTAATATTTTCTGGGGAACATATGCTCCAATCGAGCGAAATGCTGCGTAAACTTTTTCCATTATCTTCCTTTAGCTAGATTACGAGTGGTAATTTGGACTCTCTTTTGTAATTGTTACATCGTGTACATGGCTCTCTTTTAAGCCGGCACTTGTTATCTCTACAAACTCATACTTCTCCCAGAATGTTGGTATATCTTTAGAACCACAATATCCCATAGAAGAGCGAAGCCCACCAATCATTTGGTGAAGTACTTGACCTATTCTACCACGGTAAGGTACACGACCTTCAATTCCCTCTGGCACTAGCTTATCTGCAGCTGTTCCCTCTTGGAAATATCTATCTGTACTACCTTTATTCATAGCACCAATACTACCCATTCCACGGTACTCTTTGAATTGTCTACCATTATAAATAATAGTCTCACCCGGTGCTTCGTAAGTTCCCGCTAAGGCACTTCCAAGCATTACACAGCTAGCACCTACAGCTAAAGCTTTTGCAATATCTCCTGAGTATCTAATACCACCATCTGCAATTACTGGCACGCCGTACTCTTTTGCCACTTTTGCAACATCATCAATTGCAGAAATTTGCGGTACACCAACACCTGCAACAATTCTTGTTGTACAGATACTTCCAGGTCCTATACCAACTTTAACAGCGTCTGCACCAGCTTCTATTAAATCTTTTGCTGCAGCACCTGTTGCTATATTTCCTGCAATTACATCTACATCTAACTTAGACTTAATCTCTTTAAGTGTGTCGATAATACCTTGCGAATGTCCATGTGCTGAGTCTAGCACGATTACATCTACACCAGCCTCTACAAGTGCTTCGGCTCTATCTAACTGCCCTACTCCAATAGCTGCACCAACCCTTAAGCGTCCATACTCATCTTTGTTTGCATTTGGATATTGCTCTTTTTTTAGAATATCTTTGATTGTAACAAGCCCTTTTAGTACATTGTTATCATCAACTATTGGCAACTTCTCTACTTTGCTTTTCTGAAGAACCTCTGCAGCCTCTTCTAGTGTAATGCCCTCTTTTGCAGTAATTAGTGGCTGGTGAGTCATTACATCTTCTACCTTAATAGAAGCCATATCTGTAATAAAACGCATATCTCTGTTTGTTATAATACCAATTAACTTCATATCTGCATCTACAACAGGCACACCAGATATTTTATACTCGCCCATTAGTGCGTCTGCCTCTGCAACTGTAGCATCTGGAGCTATAAAAATGGGGTCGATAATAATACCACTTTCGCTCTTTTTAACCTTTTTAACCATTAAAGCTTGTGTAGCTATATCCATATTTTTATGAATAATTCCTACACCACCCTCTCTTGCCATTGCAATAGCAGCTCTGTGCTCTGTAACAGTATCCATAGCAGCTGAAATAATTGGAATATTTACCGATACTCTCTTTGTTACTTTACTCTGCAAATTTACCTCTTTTGGAAGTACAGTTGAGTGTTGTGGAACTAATAAAACATCTTCAAAAGTTAGTGCACGCATTTTTATCTTCATTGCTTTCCTTTAATTGGTGTAGTTTACGGCTCTCTCTAAGCTAAGAGCTGCGTTAAATATTGGTTGTTCACTGAATGCCTTACCAATAAGTTGTAAGCCAACAGGCAAGTTTTCGCTATTTTTCATAATTGGCAAGCTAAGTGCTGGCAAGCCTACTAAGTTTATTGCTATTGTGTACATATCGCTTTTATACATCTCTAATGGGTCTTCCATAGAGCCAAGTTTTGGTGCAACTGATGGTGCTATTGGCGATAGTATTAAGTCTGCTTCGTCAAATATTTTGTTAAATTCGTCTCGTATAAGGTGGCGAACCTTTTGTGCTTTTAGATAATAAGCATCATAGTATCCAGACGATAATACAAAGTTACCAAGCAGAATTCTTCTTTTTACCTCTTCGCCAAAACCTTCGCTTCTTGTTTTAAAGAAAAGGTCTGCTGTATTTTTAACATCATCAGCTCTTCTGCCATATCTTACACCATCAAATCTTGCCAAGTTTGTAGCAGCTTCGGCAGTTGCTATTATATAGTAAGTTGCAATATCATATTTAGTATTGGCTAACTCTTTATGCACAATAGTGTGCCCAGCATCTTCTAGTGCTTTTATAGCTACTTCGTAAGCCTTCTGCACATCTTCGCTAGCCTCTTTTATGTAGTTATCTATCACTGCTATTGTATATTTTTTATCTGCATCTAAATTTTTAGCAATGCTAATATGCTCTACCTCAGCCGATGTAGAATCTTTGCTATCGTGCCCTGCGATTATGTCGTAAAGCACAGCTGCATCTTCTACATCTTGTGTAATTGGTCCAATTTGATCTAAACTACTAGCATATGCAGCCAAACCGTAACGGCTTACTTTGCCATAAGTTGGTTTAAAACCTACAACACCACAATATGCTGCTGGTTGTCTAATACTTCCACCTGTGTCGCTTCCAAGTGCTGCAATGGCAATACCACCAGCAACTGCTGCTGCACTTCCACCACTACTACCACCAGGAACTCGGCTTGTGTCGTGTGGATTTTTTGTAGCACCGTAAAAACTGCTCTCTGTAGTAGAGCCCATTGCAAATTCGTCCATATTTGCACGACCTGTTGGTGCTAAACCGCTAGCTAACAACTTCTCTACAACTGTTGCATTGTATGGTGCAATATAACCTTGCAAAATTTTAGAGCCACTTGTTACGCTCCAATCTTTTACTTGAATGTTATCTTTTAGCAGTATTGGAACACCGCTACCGCAACTCTCAAAGCCAACATAAGCGTTTAAGTCGCTCTGTTTTGCTTTTTCTAAAATTTCATCTCTTAATGTAGCTAACTCATCATCAGATTTTGTAAGTGCTTCTCTAAGCTTCATTGCTACTCCTGCTTTCTCTTTTTTTATAATACCTAACAACTGCTAAACCAATAGCAACAAAAACAAAAATTAGTGTGATTGCAGCAAAAATCACCTCATTTGTTACAGGTTTAGTTAAATCCACTATGCTAAAACCTCGCTACATCTACTACAAAGCTTATCTTCTGCTTCGCTTGTAAATCTCCAACATCTAGGACACTTAGCACCACTTGCTTTTGTAATTTTATACTCAACGCCATCTACACTAAAGCTAGCTAAAGCTTCGGCATCGCTAGAGTTAATAAACTCACTAACACCAAACCAATCTTCTAAATCTTTAGCACTATCTATGCCAAATTTAGCACTATCGCCAACAATAGCAAGCTCTAGTGTTGTCTTGATTACTTTATCTTTTTTAAGCTTATCAATTCCTTCAAAGAAGCTCTCTCTTGCTTTAATTAACAGCTCGCTATTTAAGCTATTCTCTACCTCTGGAAGTGGTTTATACTCTAAATCAAATACATCTTCTAAATCTCTTTTAAAGATTTCTGGAGCGTGCTCTATAACCTCATCTGCTGTATATGTAAGTACAGGTGCTACTAAAGCTAACATAGATTTTGCAATCATATACATTGTACTCTGTGCTGCTCTTCTTGTATTAGACTCTTTAGCATCGCAGTATAGTCTATCTTTACACAAATCCATATAGATACCGCTTAGCTCGTTTGTTAAGAAGTTGTTTAGCAAACTAAATGCTCTTGCAAATTCGTAATTTGCCATTTCGTTATTAAAGTTATCGAACACCTCTTTCGCTTTTGCTAAAATCCATCTATCTATCTGACCAAACTTCTCTACCTCTAAAAGGTCTTCTAAACCGCTTAAGTTAGATAGCAAGAATCTAAAGCTATTTCTAATTTTTCTATACTGCTCGGCAGTCTGTTGCAAGATGCCTTTACTAATCTTTAAGTCGCTTTGATAATCGCTAAGTGCAACCCACAAACGCAAGATTTCAGAACCAAACTCTTTAGTAACTTGCTCAGGTGCAACAACATTACCCTTAGATTTGCTCATCTTCTCGCCCTTCTCATCAACTGTAAAGCCGTGAGTTAAAAGCCCTTTATAAGGTGCATGCTCATTAATTGCACAACTAACAAGCATTGAACTCTGGAACCATCCTCTATGTTGGTCTGTTCCCTCTAAATAAAGGTCTGCTGGGTACTCCCCTGCATCGTAATTTCTAGATTTGAGCACACTAAACCAAGTAGAGCCACTATCGAACCAAACATCTAGTACATCTGTAACTTTCTCTAATTCGTCTGCTTTGTAGCCACTGCCAGGGTATAGAAGCTCCTCTATTGGCATATCGTACCAAGCATCACAACCTTTGTGTTCAAATATCATTGCCACAAAGTTTAATACTTTCTCGTCTAAAATAAGCTCTTTAGTAGCTTTAACTCTAAAGAATGCTATTGGCACACCCCAACTTCTTTGTCGAGAGATACACCAATCTGGTCTGCCCTCTATCATAGGTTTAAATCTGTTTACTCCCCACTCTGGGTAGAATTTAACATCGTTTATAGATTTTAAGGCACTCTCTCTTAGAGTGTTTTCGCTACCATCCATCTTTTGATCAACTGCAATAAAGAACTGCTTTGTAGCTCTATAAATTACCGGCTTTTTTGTTCTCCAACAAAATGGATATGAGTGAGTAAACTTATCTACGCTAAGTACACTATCGCCTAAAAGCTCTACTATCTTTTCGTTCGCTCTAAATACATGCTCTCCAACAAACTCTTGTGCATTTGGTAAAAGCCCTAGCCCTACTACGCTTTCGTCGTAACAACCCTTATCATCAACTGGCATAATTACTGGCAAGTTATACTTTAAAGATGCAAAATAATCCACCTCTCCATGCCCAGGAGCAGAGTGTACGGCACCAGTTGCAGAGTCTAGCTCTACAAAGTCGCCAAGAATTATATAAGATTCTCTACCATTTAGTGGATTGATAGCTTTTAAGTGCTCTAATTCAGTTGATGGAATCTCTTTAACAATATCTCCACTATTTAAAACACCCTCGTTTACTAAAGCTTCTACCCTACTTTGTGCAACTATAAAGCCATCTTTAGTAAGTACATATGTCTCTTCTGGATGCAAAGCAATACCAACATTTGCTGGCAATGTCCAAGGCGTGGTAGTCCAAATAACAACTGCTGCTTTTTCATCAATTCCTAGTTTTTCCTTAGCTTCGTCGCTTAATTCAAATGCAACATACAGAGAGTAATCCTCTTTATCTTTATACTCAATCTCTGCATCTGCTAAGGCAGTCTCTGCTGCCCACGACCAGAAAATTGGTTTGCTTCTCTCCACTAAAAGCCCACGATTTGCAACTTGGCAAAGTGCTCTATAGATATTTGCTTCGAATTTAAAATCCATAGTTAAATATGGGTCGTCCCAATCTGCAATTACACCCATAGATTTAAAGCCCTCTTTCTGAAGCTCAACATGCTTTGCAGCGTGCTGACGACAAAGGTCTCTAAATTTTGTTACACCTATTGCCTCTTTCTTCTCTTTTCCAATCTTCTCTTCTACCTTCTGCTCAATCGGTAAACCGTGGCAATCCCAACCCGGAGTAAAACGAACAGCTTTACCCTGAAAGTAGTTATACTTAACAATCATATCTTTTAAAGTTTTATTTAGTACATGCCCAATATGCAAAACTCCATTAGCGTATGGAGGACCATCATGAAGGGTAAACATATCTCTACCCTCTCTCTTTTTCTTCATTTTATTATATGCTGCTTGATTCTCAAACCACTTAGCGTATCTCTTAGGCTCATTGTTAGGCAAATTGCCTCTCATCGGAAATGATGTTTTTGGCAATAGAAGTGTATCTTTATAATCCATTTTGGCTTTTCCTTAAAAGAATTTATATAAATCTTTAAAAATTTGGCAGATTATAACTAAAACTCTATTACAATTTCGTTATAATAGATGCCAAATGCAAAAAGAGTAGTAGCTTTAGGAGTTTAAAATGTCTAAATTGCAAAAACCAAATTATATAATTTTTATAGGAGCCTCGTTATATAAAGATTTAGTTATAAGAGGACACATAGAGAGAGTTTACCCATATATTAAAGATGCCATTCATGTAGATAAGTATCCAACTTATAATGATAAAATAATAGAAGAGACTTTGAATATATTAAAGTTTAGAAAATATCCAACTGCAATGTTTGTCTTGGCTAAATATTTTGATAGAGTAAATGAACTTCTGCAAGATGCTGGATTTAAAGAGGTAGATAAAGACAACAGTAAAATTTACACAGTTAATGGTACTATAT
>WFYP01000132.1 GCA_015490055.1 Nitratifractor sp. | reverse complement strand
GTTTAAGGGTATTCTGTTAAGATTTAAAGGATTTTTAAGACAGAACATTAAGTTAAGGATTCTATAGCCATTTAATAGCATTAATTATTAAATAAAATTGATAATCTACCATCGCCGTCATTCCCGTGAAAACGGGAATCTACAATTTTAACTGTCTATAAATAGCAATTTAACTTTTTTGACAATTTAAACCGTAAATTCCCGTTTCCACGGGAATGACATAGTGGCTAGCTTTAAGCTTAGTGCTTTAAACTTTATGCATTTTATGGAGTTAAAACTCTTAACTTAATGGCATTGGAGATGCCCTTAAGTTTTGCCTATATGACTATATCTTTAAAATCTTAGTAATAAACCTATCTTCACCCTCTTGCATAGTTGCTGTTTGTAAACCCTGTTTTTCAAACTCTTCTATAAGAGGTTCTGGTTTAAAGTCGGATATTAGGGCTAAAGTTTCAGCACTTTTTAATTTTTTTAAAGCTTTGCTAACCTCTGCTAGAGGGTTTTTATCGGCATCTAAAAGTTCGTTTGCATTTAACTCTATAACTGCTTTTTGCTCTGCCCAAGCTGGTATTTCATCTGTACTTGTTTCATCTTCTAAATCTAAAGATATAGGCTCTTGCCCAACTGCTACTCTTAACTGATTTAGTAAATCCTCTGGCTTCATACCGCCTATAATTGCAGCTTGCTTAACTGTTGCCAATTTTGCAAGTGTGCGTCTTAATATTGGGTTGTTAAGTTTTTTAAATTTTGGGTTAATACCTATTAAAATATCTTTCATCCCCTTATAATTATTCAACAAATCCGCAATAGTTGTATCTATTTTTATCTCTTTCATCTTTTAAAGCCTTTAAAAAATAGCGAAGCTATAATTTTAGCTTCTAAGCCCTAAGCTCTATGCTCTAAGCTTTATTAAGCCTCTAATACAGCACCTTTGCTAGCATTTGTAACTAATGCTCTATACTGTCTTAACCATCGGCTTTTTAATGGTTTAACAAGTGGTTCGAAATTGGCTCTTCTTTTTGCAATTTCATCTTCACTTACAAGCAATTCGATTTTGTACTCATCTACATCTATAAAGATTTCATCGCCATCTTCTACTAAGCCAATCAATCCACCCTCTGCTGCTTCTGGGCTAACATGTCCAATGCTTAAACCTCTTGTTGCACCACTAAAGCGTCCATCTGTAATTAGAGCTACACTATCACCAAGCCCCATACCCATAATAAGGCTTGTTGGGCTTAGCATCTCTTGCATACCTGGTCCGCCTTTTGGTCCTTCGTATCTTAATACTACTACATCACCAGCTTTTACTTTACCGCCAGTAATTCCCTCTATTGCTTCATCTTGACTATTGAAACAAACCGCTGTACCTTTAAAGCTTCTATCGCCAATAATTCCAGCTGTTTTAATAACTGCACCCTGTTCTGCAAGATTACCAAATAAAATTGCCAAGCCACCAACTTCGCTATATGGGTTATCTATAGTATGAATAATAGTTGAATCTTTAATCTCTGCATTTGCAATTCTTTCATATAGTGTATCACCCATCACAGTTAAATTGTCTGCAAGTACATCGCCACCTCTTTTATTCATCTCTTTCATTACCGCACTAACGCCACCAGCTGTGTTTATATCTTCCATATGAACAGTTGTTAATGATGGACTAATTTTAGCAATATGGCTTACTTTTTTACTAATTTTATTGATATCTTCAATATTAAAATCAACACCAGCTTCGTTTGCGATTGCTAGCATATGAAGTACGGTATTAGAGCTTCCGCCCATAGCCATATCTACTGCAAATGCATTTCTAACTGCATTTTCGTTTAAAATATTTCTAAAGTTAAACTTGCCATCTTCACTACTTTTTGCTAATTCACAAACTCTTCTTGCTGCTGCTCTAAAAAGCTCTTCTCTCTCTTTAGTTAGAGCTAAAATAGTACCATTTCCAGGGAGTGCAATACCCATAGCTTCCATTAATGTATTCATAGAGTTTGCAGTAAACATACCAGAACAGCTACCACCACTAGGGCAAGCGTTGCACTCCATTTCTGTTAAAGTCTCTACTGTAATTTCGCCAGCTTCATACTCTCCAACACCTTCAAAAACTGTTGCTAAATCGATTGCTGTACCATCTTCCATATGCCCCGCAGCCATTGGACCACCACTTACAAAAACAGCTGGCACATTTACACGCAATGCACCCATAATCATACCTGGAACAATTTTGTCACAGTTAGGAATTGCAATCATTGCATCAAGCTTATGAGCATTCATAACTGTCTCTATAGAGTTTGCAATAATTTCACGACTTGGCAAGCTGTAAAGCATACCATCATGCCCCATTGCAATACCATCATCTACACCGATAGTATTAAACTCAAACGGAACACAACCATTCTTGCGAATTTCATCTTTAATAATTTCTGCAACTTTATTTAGATAAAAATGCCCCGGAATTATTTCGATAAACGAGTTTGCAACCCCAATAAATGGTTTGTCAAAATCTTCATCTTTAAGTCCTGTAGCTCTTAATAAACTTCTGTGTGGTGCTCTTTGATAACCTTTTTTTACTTCATCACTTCTCATTGATTAACCTTGTATAATAGAATTTTAGTTATTTTACTACTAAATGTTTAAATTTTAGTTAAATGTGATAATAGATTTTTTTAATTCTAAATGGTATCTCTAATAACTATATTTTTTAAAAAATTGTTTTGATTTGTGTTATTTTAAGTTTATTTTAAGGTATTGTTGTATATAATCACACTCCAATTATGCGGGAGTAGCTCAGGGGTAGAGCATAACCTTGCCAAGGTTAGGGTCGCGAGTTCGAATCTCGTCTCCCGCTCCATAATTGATGTATTATCTATAAGTGGTGTCTTACCATGCATTTTATGCCCGGGTGGTGGAATTGGTAGACACGAGGGACTTAAAATCCCTTGGCCATTAGGCCGTGCCGGTTCAAGTCCGGCCTCGGGCACCACTAGCCTTAAGGACAGCTCTAATAATAGGTAATGCCCACAATGGCTTTTGCAAATGTAAGATTGCATAAGAGATTTTCAAGTCCTAGCCTTAGCTAAGATGAAGTAAATATCTTATGCAAGATTGCCTTTGCAAAAGCCACCCTTCGGGCATCTCTAGCTTTCGCCTATACTGCGTTACTCTTTTTTGACTTAGCTTCAGCTAGGACTGCAAAAGAGTGCCTTGTCTAGACAAAAGCTAGAGATGTTGTGGACATCACCTATTGTTAGAGATGTCCTTAAAAATCAAACACTATTTTCTTAATAATGCTTGTTTTTTAAGGCTATACTACTTTTTAAAGATGGCGGCATAGCCAAGTGGCTAAGGCAGGAGCCTGCAAAGCTCTGATCCCCGGTTCGAATCCGGGTGCCGCCTCCATCTATTACTGTTCGGGAGATGTCGGAGCGGTTGAACGTGCCGGTCTTGAAAACCGGTGAGGGTAATACCTCCGGGGGTTCGAATCCCCCTCTCCCGGCCACTTACTTTTAAACTCAATTTAATCATAATATCACCTATTATTTTATTTGCTTCTATTTTATACAAGTCCAAATTAGAACGTTAAAATTTTTCAAATTACTGCCAATGTTAAGAACTTTATTGGATAATGGTATCTAAAAAAGGTTTATCTTGATAAGAATATTTTTTATATCTATAATTTTAATTCTCTCTTTACATGCGAAAAACGAGGTTACGGGCTATTATGCAAAAAATAAAGAGGTTAAGCACTTTATAAACCACATGATACGCAAGTATAATTTTAAGCGAGACTATTTAATAGATGTTTTCTCTCGTGCAAGTAAGCCAAAACGCTACCGAACCCAAAGACGCCACAGACGGCTAAAGTATGGCATTGCAAAGGGGCGCAAGTGGTGGCTTAGAAGTGTGGGGTTTAGTGCTTACGAGAAGAGATATTTAAATGAGGATAGAGTTCGTCAAGGTACTAAATTTGCCAAGAGATATAAAACTCTTTTAGGTAGAATTGAGAAAAAACTAAAAGTAGATAAGTATATAGTAACAGCAATTATTGGCATCGAAACTTATTATGGCGAGATTATCGGTAATTGGGAAACTTTTAACTCTCTTGCATACCATACATTCAAAGATAAAAGAAGAAAAAAACTATTTAAATATGAGTTAGAGAAACTGTTGGTTTTAAGTTATAGACAAAAGCTAAATGCTTTATATTTAAAAGGCTCGATATATGGGGCATTAGGTTTAGGGCAGTTAATGCCACATGCATATTTAAAATATGGTTTAAGTTACGATGGAAACAAAAAAATAGAACCATTTTCGCACCCAGATGCTATTGCAACAATAGCCAACTTTTTGCACCATAAGGGCTGGAGAGAGGGTAAAGATGTTGCAATAAGAGCTAAATATAGTGGCAAAAAATTTAACCAAATTAAACAACACACAAGATACAGAATTAGCCGTGCAACACTAAAAAAATGGGGTCTAAAAGCAACTAAAAAGTTTAAAGCAAAATACTTTAAAGCCACAAAACTAAAGCGTGCAGAGTTTGATGAAATCTGGCTTACATTTAACAATTTCGATGTCTTAAAACGGTACAACAACTCCGACTACTACGCAATGGCGGTTTATCAGTTAGCTCAAGAGATTAAAAAGAGAATTACAAAAGATTAAAGAAATAATATGAAACAACTATTAGTGTTACTTTTATTAACTGAAGTTACGCACTATATACAATATTAGCTTTGAATTACCAAATTTGCATATTCCACCAACTATTAAAAATATAGGTAAAAAACACCTATATATATTGAATTTTATGTCAAAATAGATTTACTAAATGCTCATTTAAAGTAAAAAATTTATAGACAGTGGAGTAAAAACTATACATATATATGCATATCACGACACAAATTTAGCTATTCACAAAAAAGTAGAACTTTTGTTTGATAAACTAATACCCAAAGAGTGCAAATAGCTCTAAGGCTTTTTTAAAATCACAACCCCATTATCTATATAAATTATTTCCATTCGTAATAATTTAGCTATATATTCGAATGTTTTGGGAGTAAAAAATCTAACATGAGTTGGGTCATTTTTATAATACCATGAGGCAAATTGCTCTTTGTCTGGGCGAAAGGCTGTCATTATACCTAAAACTCCGCCAATCTTTAGCATACCAGCTAGCCTTAGAAGCTCTTCTTTAGGTTTATGCAAATGTTCAATTACTTCAGTTGTTGTTATAAAATCATATTCTCTTTTAAATACTTCGTTATTTTGAGCATAAAATATATCATATATATCCATTTTATACCCTAACTCTTCAAACATTTTAGAAAGTGTTGGTCCAGGTCCGCTACCAAAATCTAAACCATAACTATTAGGTTTTATAAACTCTTGTATCGGTATATAAAGTTTTGATAAAAATGCTCTGTATCCACTATCTTGTGGAGAATTTTGATGCTGGTCATACTTTTTCTTTTCAACATCTATAGTTGGGAGTTCATTAAATGGCACAAAAACTAAATTGCACTCTTTACACAAAAGGTAACTACGCCCCTCTCCATTATGATAATCCTCTAAATTTTTACTATTGCATATTGGGCATATGTTACTATATGACATTAAAGCAATCCTTCTTTTTTTAATATATTATAGCAAAAGACTTTGCATTAAAGAATTTCTAATATAATAAAAATTAATTTTCAATATAAGGTTTAATTTATGCTTACATTTTTAATTATACTACTTATCTTTTTATACTTTAAAATCGCTAGGGTTTATTATAAACAAGAATCAAAAAGTACTGCCATATATATTCAACATGCTATAGTAGCTATATCTGCTTTTTTAGTTTTTGCTTATGCTTTTAGCCATTTTGCTTGGTATAATGTTTTGATAATGTCTGTAATATCTTTTATTATTGCAGGCTTAGCGATAACTGCTGTGCAAGTTGGTATCTTTATAGATGGTAAACCATTATTTGGTATTGGTTCTATATTTAAATATATTTATCTTTTAACTGCACTAATTGTAATTAGCACTGCTATTTTACTACTTTAGTATAAACCCAAATTTTTGTAAGTTCAGATATACTGTTAATTATGAAAAAAGAAGAGTATTTTGCAATTTTAATTATTTTAATAGTGTTGGGTTATGGGGTTTATCTATATATAAATCAAGAGCATAAAATTAAACATAATGCTTTTGCTCCTACTATAAACACAAAAATTCAATATAACGATAAAAACTTAACTCAAGAGGGAATTATAAAATATATAGTAAATGTCATTAATAATGGCTCAAACCATCTTAACCTTCAAAAAGGTGGAATGGAAGGTGGCTATGTGCCCAAAGATAAAGCTAGAGATGTAGCTTATTATGTTTATGAGTTAAGTGGTAAAAAGGCTAATAAACCATACTCTAAAGATGCTTCTTTGTACTTTAGTAGCAACTGTGCAGGTTGCCACGGCATAGATGGCAAAGGTATAAAAGGTTCATATCCAGATTTAACACAAATTGGCAATAGACAATCCCATTAAAGTGGGTCTATTTCCCAAAAAAAGTCTATCCACTCTTTCGCCTCTTTTACTTTAAAGTCAGCTTTGATTATCGCTGTTGGTTTATAGAAAATTGTAGCTAATTTGAATTCGCATTTTGGGTATAGTTGCTCTAATTTTTTTAAAATTTCATTAAGTGTTACACCACTATCTACAATATCATCTATTACAACTACTTTTTTTGCATCGCCTAAATTTGGTATATTGAATATCTCTATATTATCTAAAACTTTATCTTTTTCGTAATGTATTGAATTTAAGCTAAATAGGCGTCTTGAATTTAAGGCTTGTGCGATAAAATGCCCAAGTGTTAGTCCACCTCTAGCAACCGCAAGCAGGGTGTCGGGTTGGTATTTTTTTAACTGCTTTGATAACTCTTTTGCATCTTGTGAAAACTCTTCGTAACTATAATAATATTTTTTCAAGATTTCCCCTTTATACTAAGAACTTTTTTCAAAATAATATAGCCAACTAAGCCAGATATAAAAGAGCCTAAAAGAATGGCTAACTTATCCG
Organism: Nitratifractor sp.; assembly: GCA_015490055.1. Classification (GTDB taxonomy): domain Bacteria; phylum Campylobacterota; class Campylobacteria; order Campylobacterales; family Sulfurovaceae; genus JAADEQ01. The sequence continues at coordinate 3,133 of WFYP01000132.1, read as the reverse complement.
CAGAGTGGTATATTTGGGTATCATTAAATGCTAAAGAATCTACAAACAGGCTCATAGTAAATCCGATACCTGTTAAGACTGCTACACCGTATAGTTGAAGCCAAGAGCTAGATTCTGGTAGCTTTGCCAAACCTAATTTAATTGCTATAAAAGAGAAACCAAATACACCTAATTGCTTACCTATAAATAGCCCTAATGCAATACCTAATGGTACACTGTTTGTCATTTCGTTAATAGAGATATCTTTTAAGTCGATACCTGCATTTACAAAAGCAAATAGTGGTAAAATTAAAAATGCCACCCAGTAGTGCAAGCCGTGCTCCATCTCTTTAAGCATCGAAAAGCTCTTGCCATCTTCTGTTTTAGACTCTAGTGGTATCATAAATGCCAAGGCAACACCTGCTAGTGTAGCGTGAACACCAGATTTTAATACACTTACCCACAATATAATACCAACTAAAATATAGGCAGCCTTTCTTGCTACTTTTAATCTATTCATTATAAATAGCACAATTAGTGATATAGATGCCACTGTAATTGATGTAAAAGAGAGCTCACTTGTATAAAATAGTGCAATTATTACAATAGCTCCCAAGTCATCTATAATAGCAAGTGCCATTAGAAATATCTTTAAAGATACAGGCACACGACTACCAAGAAGCGATAAAATACCCAAGGCAAAGGCAATATCTGTTGCTGTTGGTATCGCCCAACCATTTAGTGCAAATGAGTTACTACCATTAAATGCAATATATATTAATGCAGGCACCAACATCCCACCAATAGCTGCTATAGTAGGTAGTGCAACTTTAGAGAGAGAAGATAGATGCCCACTTAAGACCTCTCTTTTTACCTCTAAACCAATTAGGAAAAAGAAGATAGCCATAAGACCATCGTTTACCCATAAAAGAAGTGGCTTTGCTATTTGTAAATCGCCAAATCTTACCTCTACATGTGTATGTAAAAAGTTATTATAATATGTAGATAGTGGACTGTTTTGCAAAAATAGAGCCATTAAGGTTACTACTATCAAAACAATACCCGCTGTTGATTCATTTTTTATAAATGTTTCTAGTTTTTTCATAAATTTACCCTTTGAATGTGTTACTTATTTTACCATCTATAAAGCATATAAGAGTATTTCTCTCCTATAAGATAGTTTTAAATAAAAGATTGTTACTTTATTACAATAACACTAATAATAGGAGTTTAAATATGAGTAAAGAGATATACTACCCAAATCCTGAGTTTTCAGCACAAGCAAGAATAAAAAGTATGGATGAATACTGGGAGCTACAAAACCAAGCCAAAGCCGATTACGAAGGCTTTTGGGATGGATACGCAAAAGAGAAGATAGATTGGCTAGAGCCATATAACAAAGTGCTAGACGAAAGTAATGCACCATTTTACAAGTGGTTTACAGGTGGAAAGCTAAATGTTTGTAACCAGTGTGTTGATAGACACTTAAAAGATAAAGCCGACGATGTTGCGATTTTATTCGAAGGCGACAGAGGCGATGTAGAGAAAATTACATTTAAGCAGTTGAGCCAAAGGGTAAACCGCTTCGCAAATATGCTAAAAGAGCAATTTGGCGTTAAAAAGGGCGATAGAGTTGTACTATATATGCCAATGATTCCAGAGGCGGCTTATGCAATGTTAGCGTGTACAAGAATTGGTGCGATTCACTCTATTGTATTTGGTGGATTTAGTGCCGAAGCTTTAAGAGATAGAATCGAAGATGCAGAGGCAAAAGTTGTAATTACAGCCGATGGAGCATATAGAAAAGGCAAGCCGTATCTTCTAAAACCAGTCGTGGACGAAGCCCTAAAAGCTGGTGGCGATAGTGTAGAAGCAGTAATTGTAGTAAAGCGAAACAATGAAGATATAGCTTGGAATGATATTGACAATAACTACAACGAGTTAATAGGCAACTTTAGTGATGAGTGCGACTTTGAGCCAATGGATAGCGAAGACCCACTATTTTTACTATACACAAGTGGAAGTACAGGAAAGCCAAAAGGTGTACAGCACTCACAAGCTGGCTACATTTTGTGGGCACAAATGACAATGGAGTGGGTGTTTGATGTTAAAGATAAAGATGTATTTTGGTGTACTGCCGATATCGGTTGGATTACAGGGCATACATATATTGTTTATGGACCACTAGCGGCAGGTGTAACGACTGTAATGTTTGAGGGTGTTCCAACATATCCCGATGCAGGGCGTGCGTGGAGTATGGTACAAGAGCATAAAATTACACAATTTTATACAGCTCCAACTGCTATTAGAGTGCTACACAAAATGGGCGAAGATGAGCCTAAAAAGTACGACTTAAGCTCGCTAAAAGTGCTTGGAACTGTGGGCGAGCCAATAGACCCACCAGCGTGGAAGTGGTATTACGATGTTGTAGGTGGCGGTAAGTGTGCAATAGTAGATACATGGTGGCAGACAGAGACAGGCGGACATATGATAAGCCCACTGCCAGGTGCAACACCAATTAAACCAGCTTGTGCGACATTCCCACTACCTGGAATTATGGCAGAAGTAATCGACCCAGATGGAGAGCCAAAAGAGGTTGGAGAAACAGGCTTACTATGTATTACAAAACCGTGGCCAAGTATGATTAGAACAATTTGGAACGACGACGAGCGTTATGTTAAGTCGTACTTTGGCGATGCTGTTAAAGATGGCAAGCCAGTTTACTTTAGTGGCGATGGTGCTGTGGTAGATGAAGATGGATACATTACAATTACAGGTCGTGTGGATGATGTAATTAATGTTAGCGGACACAGAATGGGAACAGCCGAAATAGAGGCAGCCGTTAAAAAAGAGCCAAGCGTAGCAGAAGTTGCAGTTGTAGGAACACCACACGATATTAAGGGCGAATCTATATTTATATATGTTGTACTAAAAGAGCAAGGCAACAGTAACGAAATAAAAGAGTTAGTAAACGCTGTACTATCTAGCGAAATAGGAAACATAGCAAAAGCAGATGATGTTGTTGCAGTATCAGGCTTACCAAAAACAAGAAGCGGAAAAGTAATGCGAAGAATCTTAAGAGCCATAGCAAAAGGCGAAGCAATTACGCAAGATACATCAACACTAGAAGACCCAGCAGTAGTACCAGCTATAC
>WFYP01000131.1 GCA_015490055.1 Nitratifractor sp. | reverse complement strand
CATATACATACTTTACTGAAAAATACAATACTATTGTTATTGAAGAACCTGAACAAAATCTATTTCCTAAAGCTCAAAAAGAGGTTGTGGATTTTCTTATTGAAAATTTACAAATAGACAATAAATTATTTTTAATGACTCATAGTCCTTATATTTTAACTGCTTTAAATAATCTTATATTAGCCAATGATGTTAAAGAGGCAAAAGGGGAAGATATTATAAAAGGGTTAGTTAAAGCTTCTCAATGCATTCCTTTTGAAAAAGTTAATGCATACTATATAAAAGATGGTAAAGCTGTAAATATTATGGATAAAGAAAATAGATTAATCGGTGTTAATGTTATAGATGAAATATCCGATGAAGTAAACGAAACTTTTGATTTATTACTTTCTAAACTGGATTAACAATGATTACACCTTGCAATAGTTTAACTACAAATAAAATTGTTACGGTTAGTGAAAACAGAAGAAAGTTTACAATAGATAATAGCTCTGCTCTATCAATAAATAGAGTTCAAGTAGATGGTTGTTATATAACAAGTGGTTTAAAGTGCGATTATTTATTTGAAATAATAGATAACAACAATATTATTAAAGTTTTTTATGTGGAATTAAAAGGCAAAAATATAGAGCATGCAATAAAACAGCTAACCGCAACTGTTGCGCACTGTAAATTAATTCATAAAGATATAAAAAGAGAGTGTTATATTGTTGCTTCAAGAGTTCCTAAAAGTTCTACATCTGCTCAAAATTTAAAAAAAGAGTTTAAGAGAAAACATAATATTCAGCTATTTATCGATACTAATATTAAAGAAGTTACTGTTTAATGAAAACTTATAAAATAGTACTAAAAGGTACAGTACAAGGGGTTGGATTTAGACCTTTTGTTTATCAGCTAGCTACTAAGTATAAGCTTTTTGGAGAAGTGTTAAATAACTCTTTGGGTGTTGAGATTACTTTGAATGCTACTAAAGAGGAGTTAGAGCTTTTTATAGAGGAGCTTAAACTTAAGCTTCCGCCACTTGCTAAGATTGACTCTATCGAGATTATAGAGGCAGAGCCTCAAAAATTTAGTAGTTTTAAAATTGTTAAGACAAAAGAGAGTAAGAGTAAAGTTGCACTTTTGCCACCAGATATATCTATATGTAAAGAGTGTGAAAAAGAGTTATTTGACCCAAATAATCGCCGTTACCTCTACCCATTTATTACTTGTACAAATTGTGGGGTTCGCTACTCTATAATAGAAAAACTGCCTTACGATAGAATCAATACTTCTATGCATTTTTTTAAGATGTGTAAGAAATGCGAAGCTGAATATAGTAATCCGCTTGATAGAAGGTATCATGCTCAGCCTATTGGATGCTTTGAGTGCGGACCGAGATTAGAGTTAAGAGTTAAGAGTGAAGAGTTAAGAGTTAGTGGGGTGGAGGCTATTTCTGGGGCTGTTGAGCTTTTAAGAGGTGGAGGTATTTTAGCAATAAAGGGGGTTGGTGGGTATCATTTGGTTTGTGATGCTACTAATTCTGAAGCTATAGCCAAACTTAGAGAGAGGAAAAATAGGCCTACTAAACCTTTTGCTATAATGGTTAAAGATATAGAGATGGCTAAAGAGTTAGCTAATATTTTTAAAAAGGAAGAGGAGCTATTAACTTCTAAAGAGAGACCTATTGTCATTCTTAACTCTTCACTTTTAACTCTTAATTCATTAGTTGCACCAAATATTAGCAAAATTGGACTCTTTTTGCCTTATACACCTTTGCATCTACTTATTTTAAAAGAGTTAAACCGCCCGATTGTTGCTACAAGTGCAAATATTACAGATGAGCCAATTTGTACAAATATTGAGAGTTTAGAGAAGTTAGAAAATGTTTACGATGGGGTTTTAGAGCATAATCGAAATATTGTAAACGGGTGTGATGATTCGGTACTAATGGTTGTTAAAGATAGGGTTATAACTCTTAGAAGGGCAAGAGGCTATACACCTGTAAGTATAAAATTGCCATTTAAGTTAAAGCAAAAGACTCTAGCCCTTGGGGCAAACCAAAAGAGTACGGTGGCTATAGGTTTTAACAAAGAGGTGATACTCTCTCCACATATTGGTGATTTAGATAGTATTGGCTCTGTTGAGTATTATAAAAAGAATATTGAGACACTCTTGAGAATATACGACTTTAAGCCAGAAACTGTTGCCCACGATTTGCACCCAAATTATGAGAGTACAAAGGTTGCAAAAGAGTTTAAAAATGTAGAGTTAAAAGCAGTGCAACACCACTTTGCACATATTTTAGGGGTAATGGTAGAACACTCAATAAGCTCTAAAGTCTTTGGCGTTGCTTTTGATGGCACAGGTTTAGGAAGCGATGGCAACTTATGGGGTGGAGAGTTTTTAGTTTGCGACTATAAGGGCTTTGAGAGGGTGGCACATATTGAGTATTTTAAGTTAATAGGTGGCGAAAAGGCAATAAAAGAGCCTCGCCGTGTGGCTTTAAGTTTGCTTTTTAAGTGCTTTGGTAAAGAGGCTTTAGAGCTAGATATACCAACAATAAAAGCCTTTAGCCAAACAGAGTTAAATGCACTCTATATTGCTTGGCAAAAGGGGCTTAATGCACCGCTTAGCTCATCTGCTGGGCGACTTTTTGATGGTATTGCTTCACTTGTTGGAGTTAATCAAGTAGTAATCTACGAGGGCGAGAGTGGCTTAATGCTAGAAGAGTTGTATGATAAAAAAGAAAAATCTAGCTACCAATTTGAATATAAAGATGGCAAAATAGATATACGCCCACTTATAAAAGCAATAATAAAAGAGCAATCAACTATAAAAGCAGTATCTAAATTTTTTAATACCTTAATAGAAATAATAGCCACGGTTTACAAAAACTATACCCATTTACCTCTAGTAGCAAGTGGCGGAGTGTTCCAAAATAGAGTTTTACTAGAACTACTCATAGAGCGTTTCCCTAATGTCTATATACCAAACAAAATTCCACCAAACGATGGCGGAATTGCTTTAGGGCAAACAGCGTCATTTAATTAAGGGCACCTCTAATAATAGTTAATACCCACAATGGGTAATGCAAATGTAAGATTGTGCAAGAGATTTATGAATCCTAGCCTAAGCTAAGATGACTTAAATATCTTGTGCAAGATTGCGTTTGCATTGCCCACCCGAAGGGCATCTCTAGCTTTCCTTTATGCGTCGTTACATCTTTTCGTATTAGCCCTGCTAGTACATCAAAGATGTGCCTAGCCTAGAGAAAAGCTAGAGATGTTGTGAGTATCACCTATTGTTAGAGGTGCCCTTAAGAATGAAGAATTAAGAGTTAAGAATTATTTTTGTTCATTCTTAACTCTTACTTCTTAACTCTTAACTCAAAATTAAACCTCCACTCTGCTTCTTTAAGATAGTATATAAAGTTTTCACTATTTATACCCTTGTATTGCAAGATAAACTCTTCGAAATAGTCCCAAAAGTTTGTTATCGTGTTTTGGGCGGTGGAGATTTTGGATACTCTATTAAATTGTAGGTATTTGAGTAGTAGTTTATCTGGATTCGAGCCATATTTTTTAATTGAAGGCATCATTATATTATAGACTCTATCTTCGTAAGAGAGTGTTAAGAAGTGTTGGAGTTTATCTATATTCTCTTCTACTTTTAGGCTTATTGGCAGATAAAGATATTCGTCGTATCCTGTTACTTTGTGGTTGTTTTGGTTATACTCTCTATCTGCAAGTACTGCTAACTCTTTTCTAAAGTTCATATAGTGTTTGAGTACAGTTGCTATATGCATCTTTTGGCGTTTAGCACAAATTGTTGCATTAACTCCATTTTTAAAGCACTCCCACAAATGTTCTCTTTTAATTATCTTTTTAGCAGAGAATTTACGCCTACATCTAGCACACTTTTTTTGAGCATTAGCAAGGTTATAAATTTTTGTATTGTTACAATATGGGCAGTTCATAGAGATATTATACTATTTGGTTCCTAAATTATAGTAGAAATGAAAATTTTAATTTTATATTAAAATAAAAGTAATACAATAATGAATATTCATTCAAAAAGGTATATATATGCATATTCCAGATGGTTATTTATCACCAACAGTTGTAATTGTTACTTATACCATTGCTTTGCCTTTGTGGATATATGGGTTTAAAAAATTAAAAACTACATTAAATGAAGAGACTTTACCTCTTATTGGAGTCTTAAGTGCTATGAGTTTTATTATTATGATGTTAAATATCCCAATTCCTGGAGGTACGAGTGGTCATGCGGTAGGTGCTGTATTGATAGCTATACTTTTTAATCCTTGGATAGCATTTATTTCTATCTCTGTTGTTCTTTTAATTCAGGCAATTATTTTTGGAGATGGTGGAATTAGTACATTTGCCACCAATGCACTTACTATGGGCTTTGTAGGTTCTTTTGTTGGTTATTATATTTTTGAAGCTTTTAAAAAGTATAAATTTGCTCCATATCTTGCTGGATGGGCTGGGATAGTGGCTTCTTCTTTATTAGCAGCAATATTATTAGGAATAGAACCAATATTTTGGACTAAAAATGGAATGCCTTTATATTTTCCTTTTGGATTAAAAACTACAATTCTAGCCTTAGTTGGAGCACATATGTTATTTTTTGGAGTTGTGGAGGCAATTTTTACAGGTTTAATTTATAATTATGTTAAAAATAAAAATATGGAGTTTATAAATTGAAAAAAAGAGTTTATATAATTTTAATAATTTTAACATCTCTTATACCGCTTGGTTTATTAACTAATGCACCAGCTTGGGGCGAATGGAGTAAAGAGTATTATCAAAAAACTCTTGGTTTTATTCCTAAAGGAATTGAGAATACAAAAGAACTTAATGTCCCTATAAAAGATTACTCTATTTCATCTTTGGGTGATATTAGTAGCTATTATCTAAGTGCAATAATTGGTGTGGTTATAATTTATATATTTTTCTATATTTTAACAAAGGTTTTTAATGCTAAAAATTCATAGAGCTTTTTTTATTGTTGTGCTTTTTTTAATATTGAGTTTGCATAATAT
>WFYP01000130.1 GCA_015490055.1 Nitratifractor sp. | reverse complement strand
TTGGTAAAGAGCTTAGAGTTGAGTTGGTTTAAAGGATAACAAGTACGAGGAGAGGATTATTCCGCTCACTACCTTAGGGTCAGGCGTTGTGTGTTTGTGTTAGGGGTCAGACGTTGAATATCCACCTAAAATTAAAAAGGTGTTTAGATAACAACCTTCAACCACAAGCAATGACTTACATACTTTTCCGCTCGCTCGCAATTTGGAAGCGAGAGTAAGCTATAGAGTCGGTTATATAGATTAATAACTATCCTCCAAATTTACAAATAATACTTTTTTAAACTCTTCAATATTACAAATATTCACTTTCGGAAATTTAATACTTTTTAGGTGGGCAAAATGTCTATCGTGTGTTACTATATAGTTACAATTTGAAAAGATATAGCAATCTACAAATTTATTATCATCTTTGTCATTATCTATTAAATTCCACTTAAAATATGGTGCTGTAAGTGTTACATTTTGCAAATAAAGCAGTGTTCTAATAACATTCTTAGCTACACTTGTGTTGTACTTACTTGAAATAATCTCTTCATATTCCAAAAGAATATCATTTGTTACAAAAAGTTCATAATTGCCATTTAGCAGTTCTATAAAAACCCAATGATACTTAGATTTTGAAGATATAGATACTAATAAAATATTGGTATCTAAAACAATTTTAAGCTTTTTGCTCATTTAACCATCTATCCATATCTTCGTTAGTTAAGCTATTTTCGTCCCATAATTTATCTGCTTCTTGAACTGCTTTTTTTGAGAAAAAGTCAGCAATATAACTTTTAATTTCTAAAAGCTCTTCCTCTTTTATATCAGTAGAGTAGAGCTTTAGTAACTCTAATTGAATATTTGACAGACTATTGTTTCTATTTTCTACTTGCATTTTAGCCCCTTATTGTTGCCTATAATCTTATTATAACATAAAATTACATATACTCATAAAAATTTATCTGGGTTTATCCTACAGGAGATAATAGAATGAAAATAGTAGTGTTAGATAGTGATACTTTGGGTAATTTAGACTTAAGTCCGCTAGAGAAGTATGGGGAGGTAACAGTTTATCCATATACCAAGTACGAAGAGACTATAGAGAGATGCATTAATACAGATATTGTTTTAACTAATAAGGTGGTTTTTGACAAAGAGATTTTAGATGCTTTGCCGAATTTAAAGCTTATCTCTATACTTGCAACTGGTATGAATAATGTTGATTTGGAGTATGCTAAGGCTAAGGGTGTTGTTGTTAAGAATGTCTCTGGGTACTCTACTAACTCTGTTGTGCAGACTACTTTTATGTTGGCTCTTGCTTTGATTGGTAAGCTTGATTACTACCAAAACTATACTAAAAGTGGGGCGTGGAGTAAATCGCCAATTTTTACCAATTTAGAGCGTAACTTTTTTGAAATTGCCGGTAAGAAGTGGGGGATTATTGGGCTTGGTACTATTGGCTCTAAAGTAGCATCTGTGGCTTCTGCATTTGGGGCGGAGGTTGTTTACTACTCTACAAGTAAAAACCCACACTCTAAAGAGTATAAACATTTAGAACTAGACGAGCTTTTAAGCAGTTGCGATATTATCTCGATTCATGCACCTTTGAATGAGAATACTAATAACTTGCTAGGTAGAGAACAACTATTGACTCTTAAAGATAGGGCGGTTCTTCTTAATCTTGGGCGTGGTGGCATCGTAAACGAAGTGGCACTTGCCGAGGCTATTGATAGCAAAAATCTACTTGTTGGCTTGGATGTTACAGCAAAAGAGCCAATAGAGGCAGATAACCCTTTACTAAATATAGAGAAAAAAGAGAACTTAATAATTACACCACACATTGCATGGGCTAGCCAAGAGGCAAGAGAGACTCTGCTAGCTGGTACGATTAAAAATATAGAGGACTTTTTAAATGCATAAATGCGATATTTTAGTTGTAGGTAGCGGTATTGCTGGGCTTAGTAGTGCAATTAGGGCTAAAGCCAAAGGAGCAGATGTTGTAATTGCTACTAAAGGTGTGGCAACTAAAAGTAACTCGGTGATGGCTCAGGGTGGTATGAATGTTGCTCTTGGTAATATCGACAGCGACTCGCCAAAACTGCACATAAGCGATACTTTAAAATCATCGCATAACTTAGCTAATAAAGATATGGTTAGTAAACTTTGTAATGGTGGCATTGATGCAATTAAATTTTTAGAAGAGATAGGTGTGCCATTTTCTAGGCTAGATGATGCTAGTACTCCGCTAAAATCTATTGCACAGCGTGCATTGGGTGGGGCAAGTGCAAAAAGAGCTTGCTACGCACAAGATTATACAGGCTTAAAGATTTTACACACTCTATTAGATAGAGCTATAAATTTGGATATTCCAATTTATGAGAGACTCTTTTTGCTAGAGCTTATAAAAAATAGCGATGGCGAAGTTTGCGGAGGGCTATTTTTTAACTTCGATAGTGGCGAGATAGAGCCTATTTATGCAAGCAAAGTTATAATAGCAACTGGTGGATTTGGAGCGATTTACTCTAAAAATACCAACTCTGCCACAAGTACAGGCGATGGCTTAAGTGCTATTTTAAGAGCTGGTGGCGAGCTTAGCAACTTAGAGTTTGTGCAGTTTCATCCAACTACGCTAAAGGGTAGCAATATCTTAATTAGCGAGAGTGCTAGGGGTGAGGGTGGCTACTTGGTAAATTGCGAAGGCGAGCGATTTATTGATGAGTTAAGCACAAGAGATAAGATAGCAAAAGCAATTTTTGAGCAATTAAAGCAAAATAGACAAGTATTTTTAGACCTCCGCCACATAGGCAAAGAGAAGCTTATGCACTTAATGCCACAAGAGTTAAAACTAATAAAGCAGTACGCTAACACCTACGCTACAAAAGAGTTAGTAGCCATAGAGCCAGCGGTTCACTACACAATGGGTGGAGCTAGCGTAAATAAGCAGTTTGAAGTTGTAGGGTTAAAAAATTGCTACTGCATAGGCGAAGCTAGCAATGCAAATGTGCATGGGGCAAACCGCTTGGGTGGTAACTCTTTGCTAGAAGCTGTAACATTTGGCTTGCTAGGAGCTAACGAAGCTGTAAATGCTACAGCTTCTAAAATAGAGGAGCAAGAGTTTAATTATAAACTTCCAATAGCCAAGGCAAGCGATAATTTAAAAATTCTGCAAGCAAAAAAGAGCCTTGCAGATACGCTATTTAATCAAGTAGGAATTGTAAGAGATGAGCAAAATTTACTTAAAGCTTTAAAGGTAATAGAAGAGTTAAATATAGAGAATTTAACAATCAACGACTCCCCAAAACACTCTACCCTATTAATAGAGCTTTTAGAGCTACAAAATGCCTCTGTATTGGCAAAAGCTTTAATAAAATCTGCATTATGGAGAGAAGAGAGCCGAGGGGCACACATACGAAGCGACTACCCAGATGAGATTACAGAATTTGAAGTAAATAGTACAATAACTTTATGATATAATAAGCTAAAGAAAATAGGAGTTAATATGCTAAATATTACATTAAATGATAACGATATACAAAACTCAAATATTAAACATTTGTTAGAGACTATGTCACAAAAAGAGATAAAAGAGTTATTCATACATTTTTTAGAAAATAGATTAGGCAATAATAAATGGGATAACTTTGTAAAAGATATTGAAAATTTAAAAATTACTAATATATCAAATGAAGTTGCTAACAGCTCTAAAGAGTTTAGAGATTCATTTAACATAAGAGAAATTAATTAATGGCTCACTATATTTTAGATACAAATATACTATCATATTTAATTGATGTAGATAGTCCAAAGCATATTAAAGTTAAAGATTTTCTTAGCAATTTAAGAGATAGCGACATATTATCTACAACGATAGTTACTATTATGGAGTTAAATTATGCTTTAGAGGCTTTAAGTGATGAAAATTTAAAACATAATTTTTCTAAAGCTATCAAAAATATAGAGAATAGTTTAAATATTTACACAATAGATTTAACAACAACAAAAATATTTAGTAAGTTAAAATACTCATATAAAAAGCAAACAGGTATAAATACTATCAATGCAAAGAAAAACGATTTAGATTTAATAATAGCATCAATTTCGATAGAAAAAGATGCTATATTAGTTAGCAACGATAAAATTTTTTCAACAATATCAAACAGTTCGCAATTAAACCATATAAGTATATAAAAGAGTAAAAATGAATATAGAGATCAATAGCAAATCTTACAAAATAGAAAAAGCAGTAGCAACCTTGCTAGAAGCACTAATATACATAAAAGAGAACACAGAGCCAACACTTGGTTTTGATTATGGTTGCAAAAGTGGAGTTTGTGGGGCTTGTAGTGTTAGAGTTAATGGTAAAGAGAAGCTAGCTTGCTCTTACAATCCACAAGATGGCGACAGAGTAGAGCCACTAAAGTACTACCCACAAAAGCGAGATTTAATAGTAGATAAAGCTAGCCAAAAAGAGTTGCTAAAAAGAGTAAAAGCTAGCTTGCTTAACTACAATAAAGAAGTTTTAAACACTCAAGATGAGGTAAAAACACAAGTTCAAAGTGATTGTATTTTATGCTCTAGCTGTTACAGTGCCTGCCCAGTAATAGAAGTAAACCCACTATTTGCAGGTCCATTTGCTCTAACTAAAACATATAAATATACAATAGACAAACGAGAAGGGGCGGTAAAAGAGCATATAGATGTGATCCAAACAGATGGAGTATGGGATTGTACCCTTTGCGGAGAATGCACCCTCGCCTGCCCGCAAGGCATTGACCCAAAAACAGATATAATAAACTTAAGAAACATAAGTGCCCAAAATGGATATACCGACCCAAATTTTGGAAATATGAGCTTTGGCGGAGGTTTTGGGTTTGATACAAATGGTGGATTTTAACTAAGAGTATCACCTATTTTTATAGGTGCTCTTAAATTGTTACTCCCAATCTAATTGGTTATAGTAGTGTGTTGCATTATGAATATTTAACTCTTTTACATGTTTTAAATCTTTAAACTTCTCTAAATGTAAATGTTTTGCAATATCAGCTAAATCTACATTATTATCATATGCTTTTTTAACCTGTGTTTGCAATGCTTGTAAGTACTCTTTGGTAGTTTTATATGCATCTTTACCTATAATGGAGCCATGCCCACCTATAACAATTTTTGGTTTTAAAGCTTCTATTTTTTTAATTGCTTCTAGCCAACCTTTTATATTACTATGTTTGGTATAGTTTAATGCTCTATTGTTAAATACAATATTTCCAGCAAATAAAAATTTACTATCTGGTACCCATACTACAATATCCGATTTCTCTTCGCTTACTGGACTTAGTTTTAGTAATTTCACTACTCTTTTAGTTCCATTGATGTCGTACTCTTTATCAAAAAGCACATTTGGAGTTACTACTTTTGTACCCTTGTAATCCTCTTTACTTAAAACTCTTTTCATTCTTTCATATTTTTGTGGATTGTTTTTAATATCTGCAACAATATTTTTATGTGCAATTATTGGTATTTTTTTATTTACATAATAACTTGCTCCAAAAAGTCTGTCGTCGTGATAATTTGTAACCACAACTGCTTTTACATCTTTGCCTGTAATCTCTTTGGCTTTTGTAGAAAACTCTTTTGCAAACTCAAAACTAGGACCTGGGTCAATAACAACTAAACCATCACCGATATCGATAAAACAAGAGTTGTTTACAAACCCTTTATTCTCTTTTGTCGGTGGGTTAAAATCTCCTATAACGCACTCTATGCCATTAGCTACTTTCTTAAAATTAAAGTTATATACATTAGCACTCAAAAGTGAGAAAAGTGCAACTACCATTAATACTATTTTTATCATTTACTCTCCTATTTTATATTTTTTAAGTGTATCTAAAAGCTCTTTTTTGCTTAATACACCAACATGTTTTGCAACTATTGTATTATTACTATCAATAAAAACTTGCGTTGGAATTAACGAAATTTTAAATTTACGGGCAACATCTATATTTTGCATAACATTTACAAAATATAGTGGCAATTTATTATTATCTTTCTTTAATTGATAAAGTAATTTATCCATCTTTTGACAATACATACAACTTGTCGAACCAAACTCTATCATCTTAGCACCTTTTGGAATATCGGCAAATTTAGTCGCCGATAACATTCCATTTTCTGCATATAGACCTAAAACTAAAAACATTAGTAAAAATAACTTTTTCATAAC